>DASUIK010000314.1:0-12308 GCA_036279795.1 Burkholderiaceae bacterium
CGGTTTGTCCTTCTTGGCCAGGTCTTCCAGCATGGCCAGCACGCGGCGGGTGTTGCCGTCGCGGATGGCGCGCACGTCGCGGCTTTCCTGCAGCAGCTCGCGGCTGACGTTGAGCGGCAGGTCGGCCGAGTCCACCACGCCCTTGACCCAGCGCAAGTACGCGGGCATCAGCGCCTCCGCCTCGTCCATGATGAAGACGCGCTTGACGTAGAGCTTGATGCCAGCCTTGCGGTCGCGGTTCCACAGGTCGTGCGGTGCCTTGGCGGGGATGTAGAGAAGCTGCGTGTATTCGCTGCTGCCTTCCACGCGGTTGTGGCTCCAGGCCAGCGGAGCGTCCTGGTCGTAGCTGAGGTTCTTGTAGAACTCGGCGTACTGCTCGTCGCTGATGTCTTTCTTGGAGCGGGTCCAGAGCGCGCTGGCGGAGTTGACCGCCTCCCACTCGTCTTTCTGGATGTACTCGCCCTTGTCCTTGTCCCACTCCTCTTTCTGCATGAGGATGGGCAGGCTGATGTGGTCGGAGTACTTGCCGATGATCTGCTTGAGCTTCCAGTGGCTCAGGTACTCGGTGGCATCCTCGCGCAGGTGCAGGATGACGCTGGTGCCGCGCGCGGCGCGGGTGATGGTTTCGGTTTCGAAGTCGCCGGTGCCGCCGCTGATCCAGCGCACACCTTCTTCGGGCTTGAGGCCCGCGCGGCGCGACTCCACGGTGATCTTGTCGGCCACGATGAAGCCGGAGTAGAAGCCCACGCCGAATTGGCCGATCAGCTGCGCGTCCTTCTTCTGGTCGCCGCTCAGGCGGCTCATGAAGTCCTTGGTGCCGCTCTTGGCGATGGTGCCCAAGTGGTCGATGGCCTCACCCTCGCTCATGCCGATGCCGTTGTCGATGATGGTCAGCGTCTTGGCGTCCTTGTCGAAGGCCACGCGCACTTCCAGGTTGGGCGCGTCTTCAAACAGGCTGCTGTCGTTCAGGGCTTCAAAACGCAGCTTGTCGCAGGCGTCGGACGCGTTGGACACCAGCTCCCGCAGGAAGATTTCTTTGTTGGAGTACAGCGAGTGCGTGACGAGGTGCAGCAGCTGGGCCACTTCGGCCTGGAAGGAATGGGTGTGTTTGCTCATGTTGGATTCAGGCAGGTAAGCACAAAGACCGCCCAGACTTGGGGGCGGTCGTGCGGTTTTCAAGGCCCAGGAAAAAAGCCTAAAGCGGTTGCCAGCCGGCAAAGGCCTCGACACGGTTGCGGCCGCGCCGCTTGGCCAACAGCAAGGCGTGGTCGGCGCGTTCCAGCAGTTGCTGGGCCGGCACGTCCTTGCCTGGCACCAGGCTGGCCAAGCCCACGCTCACCGTCACCCCCCGGGGCTGCCAGGCGTGGCGCTCCACCGCCTGACGCACACGCTGGGCCACCGGCATGGCGCCGTTGACGCCGGTGGTCGGCAAGATGGCCACAAACTCCTCGCCCCCGTAGCGCGACAGGTGGTCGGTGCCCCGCAGCGCTTCGCCCACCACGCTGGCCACCTCGCTCAGCACACGGTCGCCGGCCGGGTGCCCCAGCTCGTCGTTGTAGCGCTTGAAGTGGTCCACGTCGATCATGAGCAGGCCCAGCGGCTCCAGGCGGCGGCCGTGGCGCGCCCATTCGTCGGCCAGGCGCTGATCAAAAGCGCGCCGGTTCCAGACCTGGGTCAGCTCGTCCACCGTGCTCTGGGTCTGGAACCAGCGCGCCAGCCGGCGCAACTCCAGCTGGCTGACCACCTGGCGCCCCAGAGCGCGCAAAGCCTCGCGCTGCGCCTCGTCCAGCCGACGCGGGCGCACATCGATCACGCACAGCGAGCCCAGCGCATGGCCCTCGGCAGTCACCAGGGGCACCCCCGCGTAGAAGCGCAAGCCCCCTTCCCGGGTCACCATGGGGTTGTGGGCGAAACGTGGGTCGGCGAGGGCGTCGGGCACCTCCATCAGCACGCCGGGTTGGAGGATGGCGTGGGCACACAAAGACAACGAGCGGGGCAGTTCGGCCCCCTCCGCGCCCACCGCCGACTTGGTCCATTGCCTCTCGTCGTCGATGAGGTTGATGAGGGCTGAGGGCGTGCCACACACCAGGCGGGCCAGCATGCACAGATCGTCAAAGGCCTGCTCGGGTGGCGTGTCCAGGATGTCGTGACGCCGGAGCGCCTGCAGGCGCTCAACCTCGTTCTCGGGCACGGGGATGGCGTCAGGGTGTCGCATAGCAAAAAAGTGTAGCGCTGCTCAGAAGCGTTCGGTGGCACCCAGGTAGCGCCACTGCCCCACCGGCAGGTTACCCAGCACCACTCGGCCAATGCGTATGCGCTTGAGGCCGACCACGTGCAAACCCACCTGTTCGCACATGCGGCGGATCTGGCGCTTCTTGCCTTCGGTCAGCACAAACCGCAGCTGCTCGGGGTTTTGCCAGTCCACCTGCGCGGGTTTGAGCGGCTGGCCGTCCAGGCTCAGGCCGTGGCGCAGGCGCTCGAGCAGCTCGCGCGGAAACACGGCCTGCACGTTCTGGGTGGCCAAGGGTCGGTTGGGGTTGGCGTCGGGGCCGGTGCCGATGTGGTGCACCCGCACCAGGTATTCCTTTTCAATGCCCGAGTCTTCACCGATGAGGGTGCGCGCCACGCGGCCATCCTGCGTCAGCACAAGCAGGCCGGTGGAATCGATGTCGAGCCGGCCGGCCGGCGCCAGGCCGCGCGTATGCCAGGCCTCGAAACGGCGCGGGCTGCGGTCGTCCGCCCAGTGGCTGCGTGGCGAAATCAGCACGGCGGCCGACTCGTGCCCGTCCTCGGGCAGGCCACTCACATAACCCACCGGCTTGTGCAACAGGATGGTGACGCGCGCTTCCTGCTGATGTTGCGCCTGTGGCAGCACCTCGACCTGGCAGTCGGGCGCCACCGGCTGGCCCATTTGAGCGGGTTGGCCGTTGACCTTGACCCAGCCGCGCGCGATCCATTCGTCGGCCTCACGCCGCGAGCACAGGCCGAGGTCGGCCATGCGTTTGTTGAGGCGGATCAGGCCGGCCTCGCGGGTGGCCGACACCGGTGTGGGTGCAGGCGGGCGCGACTGCAGGGTGGAGCGGATGCCACCGGTGGGTCGGGGCGCGGGTGCCGGGCGTGGACCGGGTGGCGGCCCCCCCCGGCGCGCGGGCGGGGCCGCCTTGGCCGCAGGTTTGGTCAGCGACAGGCGTTTGCGTTCGGGCGGGCTGGGGGACTTGGGTTCGGACATGGCGGCGAATTATGCGCCGGGGGCCCGCGCTTCCCAACGCGCACGCCAGGCGTTGAACTCGCCCGCAGGCAGGGGTTTGCTGATGAAGTAGCCCTGGGCTTCGTCGCAGCCGAGCTCGCGCAGTTGCGCCAGGATGGCGGCGCTCTCCACGCCCTCGGCCACCACGCTCAGGCCCAGGTTGTGGGCCAGGTCGATGGTGGAGCGCACGATCTTGGCGTCGCTCTCATCGGTTTCCATGCCCATCACAAAGGATTTGTCGATCTTGAGCTCGCTCACCGGCAGGCGCTTGAGGTAGGCCAGGCTGGAGTAACCGGTGCCGAAGTCGTCGATGGACAGCTTGAAGCCCTGCGCGGCGAGCCGATTGAGCGTGGCCTCGGCGCGCTGCGGGTCGTCCATGATGGCGCTTTCGGTGATCTCCAGACAGAAGCCACTGGACAACACGCCGTATTGCCGCAGCAAGGCACCCAGGCGCAAAGGGAAGTCCTGATCCAGCAGGTCGCGGGTGGAGAGGTTGATGGCCACGCGCAACTGGCCCCCGGGCGGCTGCAAGGCCGCCCATTGGCGGGCCACCTCTTCAAACATCCACAAGGTGAGCTGGCGCACAAAACCGGTCTGCTCGGCAAAGGGAATGAACTGCAAGGGCGGCACCAGGCCACGCTGCGGGTGCTGCCAACGCACCAGCGCCTCAGCGGCCACCACCGCTTCGTTGGCGGCGTTGAGCTTGGGTTGCAGAAACAGCCGCAGCTCGTTGTGCAACAAGGCGTGGCGCAGGTCGGTCAGCAGCGACAGGGTTTGGGTGCTGGACGAATCGAGCGAGGGCGAATAGAGCAGCACCCCGGCGGTCTTGCTCTTGGCCGCGTGCATGGCGATCTCGGAGCGGCTCATGAGCACGTCGGTGTCGTCCGCGTCGGCTGGCCAGCAGGCCACGCCCATGCTGGCGCTCAGGTCCACGGTCTGTTCGTCAAAGGCCAGGGGCACTTCGAAGGCCTTGGTGATGCGCTCGGTGAGCATCACCGCGCCCTCGGCATCGGTGCGCGAGAGCAGGATGGCGAACTCGTCGCCGCCCAGGCGGGCCACCAGATCGCCCTCGCGGAAGACCTGCTGCTTGAGTCGCTCGGCCACGGCCTTGAGCAATTGGTCGCCGAAGGCGTAACCCAACACATCGTTCACGTGCTTGAAGCGATCGACGTTGAGTGTGATCACGGCCATGGGCTTGGCGGTGCCACGGCTGTCCTCGATGGCGGCGGCCAGGGTCTGGCGGAACCGCTCGCGGTTGGGCAGTCCCGTCAGCCGGTCCCAGTAGGCGAGCTGCATGATTTCGCGCCGCTGCTCGGCCAGGCTGTGGCGCATGCGGTCAAACCCACGCGCCAACTGGCCCACCTCGTCGCCGCGCGCCATGTCACCCAGATCGGCGGCGTAGTCGCCACGCTCCAGTGCAGCGGTCGCGTCGGTCAAGGCCGCCAGGGGTTTCGTCACCCGGCGCATCGCCAAGCCACTGCCCACCGCGAACAACACCACGCCGGCCACTGTCACCAAGGCCAGCATGAACTGCAGGCGGGTGTAAGGCGCCACCGCATCGGCCACCGAGCGCATGAACACGCTGCGCACCACCCCACGCGTGGTGGGCAAGGTCACATGGCGCGCCACATGAGGCACCCCGTCGATCTCCACGTCCGCCGCGCCGCTCAAGGCCAGGTCGCGCAGCACACCGTCCTGCCCGGCCAAAGTGCTCACCACCATGGCCAGCTGGGCGGCGTCGGTGCCGGAAAACACGGCCAGGTGCACCCCAGAAACACGGAACAGGTCGTCGGCCAGGCCCTGGTCGATCTGAAAGCCCATCAGCACCCAGCCGATCACCGTGGGCGCGCGCACCGGCACCATGACAAACTGGTAAGGCACACGGTTGACGCGCGCGATGCGGCTGCCCCGGTTGTCGCGCGACAGCTCGGCGGCCACCTGCTGCAAGGCGCTGGCGGCCATGTTGCCCTCCGCCGCCTCGCTGGACACCACCAGTTGCAACTGCGGGTCCATCAGGGCGGTGACGGCGGCGCCGATGCGCCCGCCGCTGTTGTCCAGGGCCGAGGCGATGGTGGGCCGGTCGCCCGTGCCCACAGCAGCGCGGAAACCAAAGTCGGCCGCCAGCACCGCCGAGGCCTGGCGCAGCCGGTCGGCGTGCTGCTCCAGCAGCCGCATCCAGATCCGCTCGCCCACCACAAGATCAGCCGAGATCTCATTGCGCACCTGGGCGTTGACGGTGGCGCGCACGATGCCAAATGCCACGGCCTGCACCAACAGCAGCAAGGCCAGCATCACCGCCACCGTGCGGGTGGACAAGGGCGCGTCGCGCAACCAGCGGCGCCAGGCGTTCAAGCCCCTGCTCCGGTCATGGCGCCAGTCCCTTGAGTGTCACGCTGGCGCTGGCGCCATTGGCACCCACGCGCTGGGGCACGTCGAGTGCGGGCGCGCCCACCACCATGTGGCTGTGCCACACGCGCAGGCGGTAGTTGCCCTCGGGCACGTCGTTCAGTCGCAGCTGGCCGTTGGCGCCGGTGCTGCCGTGGTGGGGCGTGTCCACCACCACGATCCAGCCGATCATCTCGTCGTGGATGTTGCAGCCCAGCACCGCCACACCGGCCTGATCGAACACCACCGGGTTGGCCGGCGTGCCGATGTAGAGCTTGAGCTCAAAACGTTTGGTGGGCGAGAAGGAGTAAACGTGGTGGCGCACGGTGTCGCGGTTGGGAAACTGCACCGCCGTGCCCCGCGTGACCACCAAGGTGTCGGGCACAAAACTTTTGTCCTTTTGCGCCATCTCCATGCCGCTCAGCGGTTTGGTGGCCTTGGCCGCCTCGGGCGACTCCAGGAACACCACAGCGTCGGGCACCGGCTTGCCTTTCTCGTCCACCACCTGGACCTGCAACGCCGCTGCCCAGCCCAGCAGGGGAAGGCAAGCCGACATGGCGGCCAACCGAGCCACCCAGCGCGCCCGACTCGAGCGCTGCGTCACGGCTCGATGGCCATGCCAAGCAACGGCGCCCCGTTGGCCACCGTGCCCACCAGTTTGGCCTGGCCGTTGACGAGGTTGAGTTCGTAGAGCCGGCTGCGTGGGTCGCGCGCCGTGCGCACCACGGCCAGTGCTTTGTTGTTGGTGTCGGCGATGTCAAAGGCCACGTCGGTCAAAGGGCCCAAGCCCAGTGGGCCGACCGTGAACAGGCGCCCGGTGTTGGGCGACACCGCCGGCACCACACCTTCCACCGAACCCTGGGTGACGAGCACACCCAGACCGATGTCGATGGCGTAGTTGGTGGTGAGCTTGTCGTCGCGCTTGTTGTAGGTGTAGGCGGCACCCGCCACGTGGGGCGCCTTGCCCGCGTTGACGTCGCCGGGCGCGTAGGCCAGCGCAGGGTCGGTCTGCAGGCCCGGGATGTTGGGGTCGAAGTCAACCACCGCACCGGTGTCCGGGTGCAGGCGCAGGTTCTGGCCGTTCGCGCCAACCACACGCACCCGATCGGCGGCGGGGTTGAAGTCAAAGCCCATGGGGCCGCGCGCCAGGGGCACCGTGGCCGGCACCGCGCCCACAGGCGTCAACGCGCCGGTGGCGGTGTTGAGCGTGTACAGGCGCCCACCGGCAGACAAGGCGTACAAAACACCGCGCGCGACGCGGAAGTCGATGCCGATCAAGGTGTCGCCGGCGCTCAGCCCGGTCACGGGCCGACGCTCCAGCACGGCCTGCGGTTGACCAGCGTTGAACTTGATGAGCTGGTGGTCGGCGGTGACAGCCCACACCGACTCCCCGCCAGCCACACCGGCCGGCTCGTCCGAGGGCATGGGCACGGACGCGCAGGCCCCCAACGCCAGAGCAGCCAACGGCCACAGCCGGCGGGTGCCGTTCAGGCGTTTCAAAAGGCTGAAAAACATGCGCAGTCTCCTGTCCCAAAAATGTCAGGAAACTGTACACGCAAATCTCAACGCAAGCCGCTCGCCTGGGCACTCAATACCGAGCGCAGCGCGTGCAGGTCCAGCACGCGCACGCCACCGTATTCGACTCGGATGGCACCGCTGGCCTGGAGCAGGGACAAGGCCTCATTGACCCGCTGGCGCGACAGACCCACAAGGTAGGCCAGCTCCTGCTGCGTGATGCGCAACATGTGACCCACGCCGGGGTACAACTCGGGGTTGAACAGCGCGGCCAGGCTGCGCGCCACACGCACGTCGGGGTTGCTGATGCGATCGATTTCACGCGCCGCGATGAACTGGCCCAGTCGCTCGTTGAGCTGGCGCATCACAAAGCGGTTGAAGGCGATGGAGTTGTCGAGCAGCCAATGAAAGCTGTCCACCGGCACACCGGCCACCACACTTTTGCGCAGGGCCTGGATGTTGTATCGGTACTTCTCCCGCTTGAGCGCTGTGCCCTCGCCAAACCAGCCCCCGGGCGCCACGCCGGTGAACGTGATGACCGGGCCTTGCGAATCGTCGTTGCTCATTTTGAGCAGCCCGTCGATGAGACCGAACCAATACGTGACCGGGCGGCCGACCCGGCAGATGTAGTCGCCGGGCACGGCTTCGGTGACGATGATTTCGGCCTCGGCCCGGGCACGTCCTGGGGGCTCCAGGTTCTGCAGCCAAGGGATTTCTGCCAGCTCGCTGGCGGTGGCCGCGCGGGCACGTTGCCGCAGGGTGGAAACGGATGTGCTCATGCAATTTCCTGTCCAGAAGCTGACATCACCCCTAGGGGAAAGTCCTAGGCGGGCAGACCCTCAATTGTCGTCGCATTGACAACATAGCGTCAAATGCTTGCCTACCATTCGCGGCAAGTCAGGGTTGGGGCTTCCCCGCCAACCCGCGACACCCATAGGAGACACCATGCGGAGCACCTTTCCTCAACTGCTGCAGGCACACGCAGCCCGCCGGCCGGACGCGCCGGCCATGCGCGAGAAGGAATATGGCATCTGGCAAACCACCAGCTGGGGGCAGATGCTGGCACTGGTCAAGCACATCGCCTGTGGCCTGCACCAGGCCGGACTCAAGCGCGGCGAGCACCTGGTGGTGATCGGCGCCAACCGGCCGCGCCTGTACGCCACCATGCTGGCAGCGCAGTCGCTGGGCGCCATCCCCGTGCCGCTGTACCAGGACGCGGTGGGCGCCGAATGTGTGTTCCCCATCAACAACGCCGAAGTGCGCTTCTGTGTGGTGGAAGACCAAGAACAAGTGGACAAGATGCTGGAGATCCGCGAGAGCTGTCCGCAGCTGGCCCACATCTACTACGACGACCCACGCGGCCTGCGCAACTACACCGACGAGGGCCTGGGCGCGCTGGCCGAGCTGATTGCCGCTGGCGAGGTGTTTGCCACACAACATCCCACGTTCTTCCAGCAGGAAGTGGACAAGGCGCGCCCCGAAGACGTGGCCGCGATGTTCTTCACCTCGGGCACCACCGGCAACCCCAAGGGCGTGGTGCACACGCACGATTCGCTGCTCAACCGCGCCCAGGTGGGCGCGCGCTTCGACAAGCTGACCGAAACCGACGAGGTGCTGGCCTACCTGCCCCCGGCGTGGATCGGCCAGAACATCTTCAGCTACGCACAGTGGCTGGCGGCCGGCTACGTGGTCAACTGCCCCGAGTCCTCGAGCACGGTGACCATCGACATGAAAGAAGTGGGCCCGACCTACTACTTCGCGCCGCCCCGCGTGTTCGAAGGCCTGCTCACCAGCGTGATGATCCGCATGGAAGACGCTGGCGCCATCAAGCGCAAGATGTTCCATTACTTCATGGACGTGGCGCGCAAGGTGGGCCCGCAACTCATGGACGGCAAGCCGGTGCCGGCGGGTCAGCGCCTGCTGTACGCGCTGGGCAACCTCATGGTGTTCGGGCCGCTGCGCAACACGCTGGGCCTGTCGCGCGTGCGGGTGGCCTACACCGCGGGCGAGGCCATCGGCCCCGACCTGTTCACTTTCTACCGCTCCATCGGCATCAACCTCAAGCAGCTCTACGGCTCCACCGAAACCGCCGTGTTCGTGTGCCTGCAGCCCGACCACGAAGCCCGCGCCGACACCGTGGGCGTGCCCTGCGACGGTGTGGAGATCAAGCTGTCCGACTCGGGCGAGATTCTGGTCAAGTCGCCCGGCCTGCTCAAGGGCTACTACAAGAACGAAGCCGCCACGGCCGAGGTGCTCACCGCCGATGGCTGGTACCACACCAGCGACGCCGGCTTCATCGACAACAGTGGCCACCTCAAGATCATCGACCGCGTGAAAGACGTGGGCCGCATCATGGGCGGCCCCAACGACGGCGCCATGTTCGCGCCCAAGTACGTGGAGAACAAGTTGAAGTTCTTCTCGCACATCAAGGAAGTGGTGGCCTTCGGCGACAAGCGCGAGAAGGTGTGCGTGATGATCAACATCGACTTCGACGCGGTGGGCAACTGGGCCGAGCGCCGCAACCTGCCCTACGCTGGCTACACCGACCTGGCTCAGAAACCCGAGGTCTATGAACTCATCCGTGAGTGCGTGGAGAAGGTCAATGCCGACCTCAGCCGTGATGAACTGTTGGCGGGCAGCCAAGTCAGCCGCTTCCTGGTGCTGCACAAAGAACTCGACGCCGACGATGGCGAGTTGACCCGCACCAACAAGGTCCGCCGTGGCTTCATTGGCGACAAATACGGCGTGTTGGTGGACGCGCTGTACGGCGGCAAGTCCGAGCAGTTCATCGAAACCCAGGTCAAGTTCGAAGATGGCCGCACCGGCAAGGTCAGTGCGACGCTGAAGATTTCGGACGCCAAGACCTTTGCCCCTGTGAAAGCCGCAGCATGAGCCAGAAGAAGATCGGCGACGTCATCCTCGACGTCAGCAACATTTCACTGAGTTTTGGCGGCGTGAAAGCGTTGACCAACATCAGCTTCAACGTGCGCGAGCACGAGATCCGCGCGATCATCGGCCCCAACGGCGCCGGCAAGAGCTCCATGCTCAACTGCATCAACGGCGTCTACCAGCCGCAGCAGGGCGCCATCACCTTCCGGGGCGAGACCTTCAAGCACATGAACAGCCGCCAGGTGGCGGAGATGGGCATTGCGCGCACCTTCCAGAACCTGGCACTGTTCAAGGGCATGAGCGTGATCGACAACATCATGACCGGGCGCAACCTGCGCATCAAGAGCAACCTGTTCCTGCAGGCGCTGCGCATCGGCCCTGCGGAACGCGAGGAAGTGGCCCACCGCGAAAAGGTGGAACACATCATCGACTTCCTGGAAATCCAGGCATTCCGCAAGACCCCAGTGGGCCAGCTGCCTTACGGCCTCCAAAAGCGGGTGGACTTGGGCCGTGCCCTGGCCATGGAGCCGCAGGTGCTGCTGCTGGACGAACCCATGGCGGGCATGAACGTGGAAGAGAAGCAGGACATGTGCCGCTTCATCCTGGATGTGAACGACGAGTTCGGCACCACCATCGTGTTGATCGAGCACGACATGGGCGTGGTGATGGACATCAGCGACCGCGTGGTGGTGCTGGACTACGGCAAGAAGATCGGCGACGGCACGCCGGACGAGGTCCGCAACAACGAAGACGTGATCAGCGCCTACCTCGGCACTTCCCACTGAAAGAACGGCCATGGCATTTTTTCTTGAAACCCTTTTTGGCGGCCTGATGGCCGGCATGCTGTATTCGCTGGTGGCGCTGGGCTTTGTGCTCATCTTCAAGGCCTCGGGCGTGTTCAACTTCGCGCAGGGCGCCATGGTGCTGTTCGCGGCGCTGGCCATGGCCCGCTTCTCGGAATGGATTCCGAAATGGCTGGGCATCGAAAGCCTGGTGCTGGCCAACGTGCTGGCCTTCCTCGTGGCGGGCGCTTGCATGTTCGCTGTGGCCTGGTTGGTCGAACGGCTGGTGCTGCGCCACCTGGTGAACCAGGAAGCGGCCACCTTGCTGATGGCCACGCTGGGCATCACTTACTTTCTGGATGGCGCTGGCCAGACCATCTTCGGCAGCGACATCTACCGCATCAACATCGGCATGCCCAAGGACCCCATCTTCGTGCTGGAGTCGGTGTTTGAGGGCGGCGTGCTGATCAACAAGGAAGACCTCTACGCGGCGGTGATCGCGGCGGTGCTGGTGGTGCTGCTGACCCTGTTCTTCCAGAAGACAGGCACCGGCCGCGCCCTGCGTGCGGTGGCGGACGACCACCAGGCCGCACAGTCCATCGGCATCCCGCTCAACCGCATCTGGGTGATCGTGTGGTGTGTGGCCGGTGTGGTGGCCTTGGTGGCCGGGATGATCTGGGGCTCCAAGCTGGGTGTGCAGTTCTCGCTCACCACCGTGGCCTTGCGCGCCCTGCCCGTGATCATCCTGGGCGGTCTCACCTCGGTGCCTGGCGCCATCATCGGCGGCCTGATCATCGGCGTGGGCGAAAAAATCTCCGAGGTCTACCTCGGCCCCATGGTGGGCGGTGGCATCGAAATCTGGTTTGCCTACGTGCTCGCCCTCGTCTTCCTGCTGTTCCGGCCGCAGGGTTTGTTCGGCGAAAAAATCATTGACCGCGTGTAAGGAAACCCAGCCATGTTCTATCGCGAAAACGGTCAGTTCAAGACCTCTTACAAAACCGACCAGCAGATCTTCCCGATCGCCCAGGACCGCTGGGCCATCCTGGGCCTGATCGCCATCGCTGCCATCGGTGTGCCGCTGCTGGCCGACGAATACCTGTTCCGCGCCATTTTCATTCCCTTCCTCATCCTGGCGCTGGCCGCTGTGGGGGTGAACATTCTGGTGGGCTACTGCGGGCAGATCTCGCTGGGCTCCGGTGCCTTCATGGCGGTGGGTGCCTACATGGCCTACAACACCTTCATCCGCATCGAGGGCATGCCGCTGATCCTGGCCCTGTTGTCGGGCGGCTTCTTTGCCACGCTGGTGGGCATGTTCTTCGGCATCCCCAGCTTGCGGGTGAAGGGTTTGTACCTGGCGGTGGCCACGCTGGCGGCGCAGTTCTTCTGCGACTGGATGTTCCTGCGTGTGGGCTGGTTCACCAACAACAACGCCTCGGGCTCGGTGTCCGTGTCCAACCTGCAAGTGCTGGGCTGGAAGATCGACACCCCGG
>DASUIK010000315.1:0-11016 GCA_036279795.1 Burkholderiaceae bacterium
CACCGCCTGATTCACCTCGGCGATGCCCTGACTCTGTTCGGCTGATGCGCTGTGGATTTCGGCAATGATGTCGCTCACGCGTTTGACCGAGCTGACGATCTCGTCCATCGTCTGGCCGGCTTGTGCCACCAACTGGGTGCCGCTGTCCACCTTGGCCACCGAGGCGCCGATCAGCTCCTTGATCTCCTTGGCCGCTGCCGCCGAACGCCCGGCCAAGCTCCGCACCTCGGACGCAACCACCGCAAAACCACGGCCCTGCTCGCCCGCTCGTGCCGCTTCAACGGCGGCGTTGAGGGCGAGGATGTTGGTCTGGAAGGCAATGCCGTCGATGACACCGATGATGTCGCTGATCTTGCGACTGCTGTCGTTGATTTCGCCCATGGTGCTGACCACCTGCGCCACCACCTGACCACCGCGCTGGGCCACCTCGGCGGCAGACGATGCCAACTGGTTGGCGGTCTGGGCACTGCCCGAAGTTTGCTGCAGCGTGCCCGTGAGCTCCTCCATAGACGAGGCGGTTTCCTCCAGGTTGCTGGCGGTCTGTTCGGTGCGCTGAGACAGGTCGGCATTGCCCTGGGCGATTTCGCTGGACGCGGTAGCGATGCTGTCGGTGGAGCTGCGCACCTCGGCCACAAGCTGGCGCAAGGAATCCACCATCTGGTGCAAACCATCGAGGATGCTGCCCGTCTGGGTGGGCGGCAGGCGCACGCCCAGGTTGCCCTTGGCCACTTCCGACATGGCGGCATAGGCCACATCAGGCTCGCCGCCAATCTGGCGGATGACCGAACGCGCAATCACCCAGCCAATGCCGCCGATGATCAGCAGCGCGACCAGCAACAACACGGCATCCTGCACAAAACGCTGGCGAATCTGCTGGTCCAGGTCGTCGGTGTACAGGCCCGATCCCACCATCCAGTTCCAGCCATCAACCTTGATGATGTATTGCAGCTTGGGCACCGCCACGGTGGAGCCGGGGCGGGGGAAATTGGTGGGCACAAACGCACGGCCATCGCGGCTGTTTTTCATGCCATCCATCAGCGCGACGATGATGTCCACACCGGCACCGTCCTTGACCTTGCCGATCATGTTCTGGCCGTTCCACTCGGTGCGTATGGGGTGCATCACGCCCACGCCGTCCAAGGTCCAGATGTAGAAATACTCGGTCTTGCCTTCGGGGCCGCCGTAACGCGCCAAGCCCACCGCTTCGGCAGCGGCCTTCTTGGCGTCGGCTTCGCTCATTTCGCCTTTGGCCACCTTGGCCTGGAAACCGGTCACCACGCCATGGGCGGCCTGCACCGCCGTGACCAGTTGTTGCTGGCGCGCCTCGGTGATCTGCTTGCGCGACTGCAGCGCCGCTGTGATGGACATCACCAGCACCGCCAGCACGGCGGCCACCACCAGCAGACCGATCTTGGCCTTGAAACTCAGCCGATCAAGCATGACGTTCTCCTCTTGTTGGGGCGGCGATGTTAAGCCGTTGTGGGATGCTTTTTAACAATCATCGCCGCTTTAGAGTCAAACGCCAACCGGGTGTTGGCATCCCGTTGAATGCCGGGAAAACGCCGCATCGGATCAGCCGGCGTCCACCACCTCGGCCGCCGTGCGCATGGCTTCCACCGCACTGGGCACGCCACAGTAAATGCTGGCATGAAGGAGCACTTCTCGCACTTCTTCGGGCGTGGCGCCGTTGTTGAGGGCCCCGCGCACGTGGCCTTTGAGTTCGTGCTGCTTGCCCAAGGCGGTCAACATGGCCACTGTGATCAAGCTGCGGGTTTTGAGGTCCAGGCCCGGGCGCTGCCACACATCGCCCCAGGCGTTGTGGGTGATGTAGTCCTGCATGGGGCGGGTGAACTCGGTGGCGTTGCCAAAGGCCTTGGCCACAAAGTCCTCGCCCATCACGCGCTTTCGCATGGCCAAGCCTTTGTCGTACTGATCGGGGTTCATGGGGCGTCCTTCGTTGAAAAAGCCCGAGGATAAACTTGGCCAAACCACCCAGGAGACACCCATGAGCAACACCCCCCGCTACCCCATTCCCGATCTCAACAGCTTGCCCGAGGACATCAAGGCCAAGGTGCTGGAGGTGCAGGAAAAAGCGGGCTTTGTGCCCAACGTGTTTCTGGCGCTGGCGCGCCGCCCTGCGGAGTGGCGTGCGTTTTTTGCTTACCACGACGCGCTGATGCTCAAAGAAGACTCCGGTTTGACCAAGGGCGACCGCGAGATGATCGTGACCACCACCAGCGCAGCCAACAACTGCCTCTACTGCGTGGTGGCCCACGGTGCCATCCTGCGCATTTACGAGAAGAAGCCCCTGGTGGCCGACCAGGTGGCGGTGAACTACCGCAAGGCGGACATCACGCCACGGCAGCGCGCCATGCTGGACTTTGCAATGAAGGTGTGCCAGCGGTCTGACGAGATCGAGGACGCGGACTTTGCGGCCCTGCACGCGCACGGATTCAGCGATGAAGACGCGTGGGACATCGCCGCCATCACGGCCTTCTTCGGACTGAGCAACCGCATCGCCAGCTTCAGCGGGATGATGCCGAACCCAGAGTTTTATCTGATGGGGCGGGTGCCCAAGGGCAAGTGAAGCACCTGCTTCGTTGCGCCCGAGGACATGGGCGCTTGGCTCCGCGGCTGTCCCCCGCCAGCTGCGCCGGCTCCTCCTTTATGCCGCTGCGCCAAGCACCCCATGCCTTCAGGCAACCACCATGCTGATGCGCCACCGGTAGCACGCCCCCATCGTCTCAGATCGGGGTGGTGGGGCGTTCTGCAGAGCGAGGTAAAGGAGGAGCCGGCACAGCCGGCGGGGGACACGAGCGGCGCAGAGCGCCCCGCCGCCCCGATCCCGCCCCCCACGTCAGCAGCAACTCAAGAAACAACCACCCGCAACCACTCCGGCATAGGCGCCGACCGCTTGGCCTGGTAATTCACCCACACCGTGGTCGCACCACCCGACGCATACACCGTGTCCGGATCGTCCGCCCTCGACAACACACACCAGGTCTCGAACGAACTGCGCCCCGGGTCGCTCACGTAGGTGCGCACACGCACATCACCCGGGTACTCCAGCTGCTGGTGAAAATTGCAGAACGCGTTCACCACCAAAGGTCCATGCCCCGAGGGCGCGGGCGGACAGCCAATGGCCGTCATCCAGTCGATACGCGCCACCTCCATGTAGCGAAAGTAGACCGTGTTGTTCACATGGCCCATCGCGTCCATGTCGCCCCAGCGGATGGGCAGGGTCATGTCATGAACCAGCTTCTTCTGGCTCGGCAGTTCCAATTTCACAGGTGCACCTCATCGATGGCGGGCTCGCGGTGCGCGCGCACCGAAGCCACGATACCCAACACAAACAGGACCGCCGCCACCCACTGCACTGGCAGTGGCCAGGTGGCGTCCCACACAAACGAATAGACCAGCGCGAACAGCGTCTCGCTGACGATCAACTGACCACACAGGCTGGCACTCAGGCGGCGGCTGGCCATGGTCCACAACAAGGACGCCAACCAGGCCGAACCCACGCCTGTCAACACACACACCATCAGGCCCGACACAAACCCGGGCAAGGCCACCAGTTTGACCCAGGGAGTGCCCAGCGCCAACCACAACAGCAACGCGCCCAGCCCCGTGGCCACGCCCAACCAATTGGTCCACTGGGCCGAATCGACTGCGGGGTGGGTCTTGATCCAGCGCGCGTTCAGCAGCGCAAAAGCCGTCCAGCTGATCATGGACAGCACCGCCAGCGCAATACCCCAGCCGTACTCACCCGACGGGGTCTTGCTCAGCGAAACATGCGAGAGGTCCGCCCACACCATCAGCGCCAGCCCCGCCGCCGTGCACACCAGGCCTGGCCAGAGCGCCCGCCAGCTCAGGTGCTCGGGTTTGCCCAGCACCATCAACCACAGGGGGATGGTGCCGATGATGAGCGCTGGCACCGCCGTGCCGGCCCAGCCGATGGCCAGCGCCAAAAGTGTGTAGTAGCCGGTGAAACCCAACACACTCAAACCCAACGCCGCACGCATCTGAGCGCCGGTGGGTTGCGCCTCACCGCGCCACAGGCGCCAAGCCATGAGCACAGCGGACATCAGCCCAAAACTCATGAAACGGAATGAGGCCACGTCCACACCCGTGAGGCCAGGCGCCATGCGCGGTGCCACAAACACCAGCCCCCACAGTGCACCAGCACCCAAACCCGCCAACAAGCCCACGGTCACACGGCGCTGGGCCTGCACTGAACCGGGCGTTGGACCCACCCTCACGTCGGTGACACTCACGCCTTGCATCCGATGTGGGTGGCCATCACGCGCAGCTGTCGCAGTCGGGCGACGCCTGGGTGTTGCGCAACCGAGGCGATACGGCGCACCGCACCGAACTGACGAGACATGAGAGGGCTCCCGAGAAAATGGCTTACTTGGAAATGACAGGATCGAGATTGTCCGTGAAGCCCCACTAAAATCCGTCGCGAGCTAGACAAGACCGCCCTGCCTTATCCTCCCCCCGAAGGCATGGCACCACACAACTTCACAGAGACCCCTCATGACCCACGACGAGATACTGGCGCAGTTCGGCCCCCGCGAATCCATGGAATACGACGTGGTGATCGTGGGCGGTGGCCCGGCAGGCCTGGCCACCGCCATCCGCTTGAAGCAGATCGCCGCCGACAAGGGACAGGACATTTCGGTCGTGGTGCTGGAAAAAGGGTCTGAGCCCGGCGCCCACATCCTGAGCGGCGCCGTGATGGACCCGCGCGCCATCACCGAGCTGTTCCCCAACTGGAAAGAGCTGGGCGCCCCGCTGGCGCAGGAAGTGACCGGCGACGACGTGCTGTTCCTGTCCGAGACCGGCAGCACCCGCACCCCCGACTGGCTGGTGCCCCGCAACTTCCACAACCACGGCTGCTACGTCATCTCCCTGTCCAACGTGGTCAAGTGGATGGCACAGCAGGCCGAGAACCTGGGCGTGGAAATTTTCCCCGGCTTCGCCGCTGCCGAGGTGCTGTACGACGAGCAGGGCCGCGTCAAAGGCGTGGCCACCGGCAACATGGGCGTGGGCAAGGACGGCGAGCCCATGGACAGCTTCCAGCTGGGCATGGAGCTGCTGGGCAAGTACACCATCTTCGCTGAAGGCGCGCGTGGCCACCTGGGCAAGCAGCTGCTGGCCAAGTACGACCTGACGGCCGGCAAGGACGCACAGACGTTTGCCATCGGCATCAAGGAGCTGTGGGAAGTGCCTGCCGACAAGGCCCAGCCCGGCCGCGTGGTGCACACCGCCGGCTGGCCCATGGTGGACGACAGCTTCGGCGGCGGCTTCCTCTACCACTTGGAGGGCAACAAAGTCACGCTGGGCTTCGTCATCGGGCTCGACTACAAAAACCCCTGGATGAGCCCCTTTGAAGAAATGCAGCGCTGGAAGACCCACCCGGCCATCAAGGCGCATATCGAAGGCGGCAAGCGCATCGGATACGGCGCACGCGCCATCAACAACGGCACACCCCAGGCCCTGCCCAAAACCGTGTTCCCCGGCGGCGCGCTGGTGGGCTGCGACGCCGGCTACCTGAACGCCGCCCGCATCAAGGGCAGCCACGCCGCCATCAAGAGCGGCATGCTGTGCGCCGAGGCCGTGGCCGAAGCCGTGGCGGCTGGCCGCGCGCAGGACGAGCTGAGCGCCTACCCCGCCGCGTTCGAGAAAAGCTGGCTCAATGAAGAACTGCAGCAGACCCGCAACTTCAAGAACTGGTTCAAGAAGGGCAAGCTGGTCGGCCAGGCCATGACCGGCATCGAGCAATGGCTGCTGCCCAAGGTGGGCGTGGCCAACCCGCCCTGGACGCTGCACAACACCACGCCCGACCATGTGAAGCTGCGCCCAGCCGCCGAGATGCCGCAGATCAGCTACCCCAAGCCCGACGGCAAGATCAGCTTCGACCGCCTCTCCAGCGTGTTCATCAGCAACACCAACCACGAAGAGCAGCAGCCGGCCCACCTCACGCTCAAGAATGCGGGCGTGCCGGTGAGCGTGAACCTGTCCAAGTTCGCCGGACCCGAAAGCCGCTACTGCCCGGCGGGTGTGTACGAGTTCGTCAACAAGGACGGCGCCGACCAGCTGGTGATCAACGCGCAGAACTGCGTGCACTGCAAAACCTGCGACATCAAGGACCCGACGCAGAACATCGTGTGGGTGACGCCGGAAGGCGGCGGCGGGCCGAACTACGTGGGCATGTGATTCGCCCCTGCCTCAACCCCAAAAGTGGCCTCGGCCGCTTTTTTTCTTTCAAGCGGGCGACAGATGCCCCGCCAACGAACGCCCCAAATCCCCCTTGACCTGCGCCCAATCGGTACGCACGCCCTGGGTCAGCAAGGCCTGAAAAACCGCGCCGTAGGTCAGCACGTGCACCGCGCGGGCCAGGGGTGGCAAGGCATCGCCCTCGGGCGCGTCACACGCACAAGCCAAGGCAGTCGCCCAGGCGTCCACATAACGCCGGTAGTTTTTGCGGTAAGCCTCGGGCGGTGAGATTTCGCGCTCCAGCTGGTAGAGCGCGGCCCAGCCCCGCACGTCACCGCGCATGCTCTCGATCTGCTGCTCCACCAGCAGCGGCACCAAGCGCGCCAACGGCAGGCCCGCATGGGCCTGCGCCGTGCTCACCAGTTGCTGGCCCACCGCGCGCACCCGGCGGTGGATGGTCAAGGCGGCCAGGGCCTGCTTGTCGCTCACATAGTCGTAGAACGTGCCAATGCCCACACCGGCCACGCCGGCCAGTTCGCGCACGGTCATGGCGGCATAACCCCGGTCCAGCAAAACCCGAACAAAGGCGTCCTGCAAGGCCTCGGAGCTGGCGCGGGCGCGCGACTGCTGAGGGCGCCGCCGCAGCGCCACCGGGGTGGCGGGAATCCGAACACGTTCGCGGGCCATGGTGCCTAAACTTCTCCGAGACAAATCACACGCGGAGACATTAGCATGGGCTGGCCCACACACGACGTCACCAACCAGTTCGACGAACTGCAGGACTACAACCTCTACGCCACCGACCACGCCCTGCAGGAAGCCGTGACACGCCACGGCGGCGCCTCCGCCCACGGCCGGCTGGGCGACTACGGCGCGCTGATGGGCACGGCCGACAGCTACGCCCAGGCCGACCTGGCCAACCGCTTCCTGCCCGAACTCAAAACCTTTGACGCCCGGGGCCGCCGTGTGGACCAGGTGAACTTCCACCCCGCGTGGCACGAGCTGCTGGCGCGCTACCGGCAGGCCGGCCTCATCTCCAGCCCCTTCCGCGACAACGCCCCCGGGCGTTGGGCCGCCTGGGCCGCCGGCTTCTACATGCACGCCCAGATCGAGGCCGGCACCTTGTGCCCCTCCACCATGACGCTGGGCGCCATCCCCCTGCTGCAGCGCGAGCCAGCGCTGTGGGCGCAGGTGGGCGACAAGCTGTTCAGCGATGGATACGATCCACGCGACCTGCCCATCGCCCAGAAATCGGCCATTTACCTGGGCATGGGTATGACCGAGAAGCAAGGCGGCTCCGACGTGCGCGCCAACCAGACCACCGCCACGCCCATTGGTACCGGCGGGCGCGGCGGCGAATACCTGCTGCGAGGCCACAAGTGGTTTTTCTCGGCCCCCATGTGCGACGCCCACCTGGTGGTGGCGCGCACGCCCGAGGACGGCCTGGCCTGCTTCTTTGTGCCGCGCTGGCGGCCGGATGGCAGCAAGAACGCCATCCACATCCAGCGACTGAAGAACAAGGTGGGCAACAAGAGCAACTCCAGCAGCGAGGTGGAGTTCCACGACGCCTGGGGCGTGCTGATGGGCGAGGCCGGGCGCGGCATCCCCACCATCATCGAGATGGCCACCTACACCCGCCTCACCTGCGTGTTGGGCAGCGCCGCCATGATGCGCCAGGCCCTGGTGCAAGGCATTGCCTACGCCCGCCAGCGCAAGGCCTTTGGCTACGCCCTGGCCCAGCAGCCGCTGATGCGCGCGGTGCTGTCCGACATGGCACTGGAGAGCGAGGCCGCCTTGGTGCTGGGCATGCACCTGGCCGAAGCCTACGAACACGAGACACCCGAGGCCCAGGCCTGGCACCGCCTGATGACGCCGGCGGCCAAGTTCTGGGTCTGCAAGCGCGCGGTGGAACTCACCGGCGAGGCGATGGAGGTGTTTGGCGGCAATGGCTACGTGGAAGACGGCATCATGGGCCGCCTGTTCCGCGAAGCACCGGTCAACTCCATCTGGGAAGGTTCGGGCAACGTGATGTGCCTGGACGTGATGCGCGGCATCGGCCGCCAGCCCGCGCACGCGGAGGTGCTGCTGGCCGACCTGATGCGCCGTGCGGGCGACGACAAAACCCTCACGCAAGAAGCTTTGGCCCTGAGCCAGATGCTGCAGCGCAAGCCCGAGGAACTGGAAGGCATCGGCCGCCAGTTCACCACCCGCCTGTGTGTGCTGGCCCAGGCCTGCCTGCTGCGTCAGTACGCGCCCGAGCACGTGGCCCAGGCCTTCGTGGCCACCCGCTTCAGCGGGCACTGGGGCGCCGTCACCGGCTTGGTGGACCCCAGCGCGCTGGACGTGGACCGCCTGCTGGAGCGTGCCCTGCCCGCCTGATCAAGCCGTAATCAAACCTTGATCAACCCCACTGAAGGCAACGCATGCTCAGCGTGCCCGAATGAAAGCCCTCGTAAGTCGTTTGCATGCGCTCGCCCGGCGCGCTGGCGCCCAGCGCGTACAAAAATGGCCAGTAGTGGTCGGGTGTGGGCACGGCCATGGCGGCCGCGGGCGACAGGCTCTCGTAATTCATCAGCCGACGCTCGGTCTGGAAGTTGCGGTCAGCCAGGGCCCGCTTGACAGCTTCGTCAAAGCCCTGGGCCCAGTCGGTGGCCCCGGTGGCCGAGGGCGCCGCGCCCCGCACCGTGGCGCGCAGGTTGTGCACGATGTTGCCGCTGCCCACGATCAACACACCCTGCTCACGCAGCGCCGCCAGCTCGCGCCCCAGCGCGTGATGCACGGTGCCGGGGGCCGAATAATCGATGGAGAGCTGGAACGTGGGCACATCGGCCTTGGGGTAGAGGTGGTGCAACACCGTCCAGGTACCGTGGTCCAAGCCCCAGTCGTCGCTGCCAGCCACTTGGCGCGACTTGACGATGGACAGCAGCTCGCGCGCCGTCTCAGGCGCTCCAGGCGCGGGGTACTGCATGTCGTGCAATTGGCGGGGAAAACCGCCGAAATCGTGGATGGTGCGTGGCTTGGCCTGCACGTCCACCAGCGTTTTGCCCGGCGTCTGCCAGTGCGCCGATACCGCCAGAATGGCGGCCGGCCGAGGCAACTTCTGACCCCAGGCCGCCAGCGTGCGGGTGAAGTCGTTGTCCGAAATCGCGTTCATGGGGCTGCCATGGCCGATGAAGATCACAGGCATGCGCGGCTGCCGCGAGCGCGATGGGGTTTGGGCCTGCACAGCGGTGGCAGCGGCAGACAGGGCCAGGAGCAATTGGCGTCGGTTCATACAAAAAATGTAAATATTTCGCTGTGCGACCGCTATCAGCCCACGAGGTTCCCGACTAGAATCCCGTTCGTTGTCAGGAGAGTGCTCCCCCGAGGAGCCGCCGAAGGCGCAGGCGGTTTGTCCCAAACAAACCCTGAACGCTCAGGCAAAAGGACTGGCAGACGCCCGGCAACGGGCGATTCCCCCCTGGAGAGAGGCCATAGAACATGGCCCACCGAAGGAGCAAACGCGGCATCGCCCGCGTGAATCTCTCAGGTAAAGCGGACAGTGGGGCTGGTGCACGGCGTGGCCGTGTGTGGCCCCTGCATTTCAAGTCCGCTCCATGTCCTCCGACACCCTACTGACCACCCCGTTGAACACCTTGCACCTCGAACTGGGTGCACGCATGGTGCCTTTTGCCGGCTACAGCATGCCGGTGCAGTACAAGCCCGGCCTGATGGCCGAACACCTCCACACCCGCCAGGCTGCCGGTTTGTTCGACGTCTCGCACATGGGCCAGTTGCGTCTGGTCGGGCCCGACGCGGCAGCGGCTTTCGAAGCCCTGATGCCTGTGGACGTGATGGGCCTGGGCGAACACAAACAACGCTACGGCCTGCTGCTTAACGACGAGGGCGGCATCATCGACGACCTGATGTTCGTGAACCGAGGCCGGGACATTTTCGTCATCGTCAACGGCGCGTGCAAACATGGCGACCTGGCCCACATGTTGGCCCGCATCGGCGGTCGCTGCCAAATCGATGTGCAATTTGACCGGGGCCTGCTGGCCCTCCAAGGCCCCCAGGCCGTCACCGCCCTGGCCCGCCTGCTGCCCGGCGTCGAGAAGCTGGTATTCATGACCGGCGGCGACTTCACTTGGAACGGCGCCGACCTCTACATCACCCGCAGCGGCTACACCGGCGAAGACGGCTTTGAGATCTCGGTGCCCGCTGCACAGGCCGAGGCCCTGGCCCGCGCCCTGCTGGCCCAGCCCGAGGTAAAACCCGTGGGCCTGGGCGCGCGCAACTCGCTGCGGCTGGAAGCCGGCCTGTGCCTCTACGGCAACGACATCGACACCACCAGCACCCCGGTGGAAGCGGCTCTGAACTGGGCCATGCAGAAGGTGCGCCGCACCGGTGGCGAACGCGCCGGCGGCTTCCCAGGCGCATCTCGCGTGTTGGCCCAGCTGGACGGCACCGAGCCGCTGACCCGCAAACGCGTGGGCCTGGTGGCCCTGGAGCGCGTGCCCGTGCGCGAACACACCGAACTGCAGAACACCGATGGCGCAACCATAGGCGAAGTCACCAGCGGCCTGCTGGGCCCCAGCGTGGACAAGCCCGTGGCCATGGGCTATGTGGGCGCAGAATACGCCGCCGTGGGCACCCGCGTGAACGCCATCGTGCGTGGCAAAGTGGTGCCCATGGAAGTGGCCGCCCTGCCCTTCCTGCCGCCCAACTACTTCCGCGGCTGAACCCTTTTTTCATCTTCTCAACGGAGCCCTCCATGACCAAGCAATACACCGAAGACCACGAATGGGTCGAAGTCAG
>DASUIK010000316.1:0-3087 GCA_036279795.1 Burkholderiaceae bacterium
CAGCAGGCCACCGGGCATGCGGCCCAGCCAAGCCGACAGCGCGATGTACATGCGGTCGGCGATGCCCGAACGCAGCAGCAGCTCGCCCAGCAGCACGAACAGCGGGATGGAGGTCAGCAGGTTTTCGTTCTGCACGCCCCAAACCACCGGTGCGATCGAGTCCATGAAGGGCACGCCATAGGCCGAGATGCCTCCGATAACACCCACCAGGGCCATTGAGACAGCAATGGGCATGCCGGCCAGCATGAGGCCCAGCATGGCCAGAAAGGCCAGGCCAAAAATTCCAACGCTCATGTCCGTGCTCCTTGAGTTTCGACCGCTCGGCGCTGGGCCAGGTCGTCCAGTTCTTCCTTGAGCTCGTCCTTGGCGCTCTTGGGTTGGAACTCGTGGTTGAGTCTGTCGAGGTGCCCGCCCAGCAGCAGTCGGGTGGCATGCACCGCGTAGCCCACGGCCACCAGAGCGAACACCACCAGCCCGGCGTACCAGACCGATTGCGGCCAGATCAGCGGCGTTGCCCAGGGCGTCTGTGCCGTGCTGCCGTACTGCAGGGTGTCGCCGATCACCTTGAAGGCGATCCAGGCGATGAAGACGCCGAACAATGCCAACGACACGATGGCCAGCCAGTTCAATGCGGCCTGCATGCGCTTGGGAAAGTGTTCGTGGAACACGTCCACGCGGATGTGGTTGCGTCCCATCAGTGCCAGGCTGAAGGCGATGGTGGAGCCCACCGCAAGTGCATAGCCGCCGAGCTCGTCCGCACCTTGCAGCGAGATGTTGAATAGCTTGCGGCTCAAAGTCTCGACGGTGACCACCGCCGAGAGCAGCAGGAAGATGGCACCGAAGACGGTAGCCAGCAGGTTTTCGATGCGTTGTTTCATCGTCGAGGCCTTCTTGGATGAGGTGGCCGCCGTGGCGGCCACCGGGTTCATCGTGGAGGCGCCGAACGCGGTGGTGCCGGCGCCCGTGCTCATTTCAGCCCCAGCACCGGGCCCACGGCAGCGGTCCATTTCTGCGAGCAGCCGGGGTTGCTCTTGTCACAGACCTCGGCCCACACCGGCAGGCTGGTTTTGCTCACGGCGCCCCGCACCAGTTCCAAGTCAGCCGGCGACACGGCGACCTGGGTCAGCTTGAACTTCTTGCCGGTGGTGCAGGGGTCCTTGCCCGCGTTGCAGTTGAGCGCGTCCTGGAACAGCTCTTCGGAATAGGTCCAGATGTCCTTGCTCAGGGTCTCAAAGGCGGCGCTCATCTTGGTCTGTTGATCGGGCTTGAGGCGGTTCCAGGCCTTGAGCGTGATGGCGTAGCCATTGAGGGCCATCTGGAAGCCCAGGGGCAACTGGTGGGTGGTGACCTCGGGCCAGCCGGCCGAGTTGGCCGAGCTGGGGCCGGTCACGGCGCAATCCACCACGCCCAGCGACAGCGACTGGTGGGTGTCTGCAAAGGCCACCGGCACCGGCGTGCCGCCCACCAGCTCGATGAATTTGGCCAGGTTCTGGTCGTACACGCGCACCTTCATGCCTTTGATGTCGGCCAGCTTGCTGATGGGCTTTTTGCAGAACAGGATCTGCGGGCCAAACGGCCACACCGCCAGCAGCTTGACCTGGAATTGCTGCTGCAGGCGCTGGTCCACGGTATCGAACCAGGCCTTGGAGACCTTGGCGCCGGTGGCGTAGTCGGGGCTGGCGCCCACCAGGTCCAGGCCGAGCAGCATGGGTTCGTCGCGGGAGTTCTGCGACACACGCAGCGAGACAAAGTCGAACAGGCCCGCTTTCATGACGCGCAACTGCTCGGTGTCCTTGATGCCCAGCGTGTCGATGGGTTTGTAGTCGACGTCGATGGGCAGGCCGGTCCTGGCAGCGAACTGCTCGAAGAAGGGCTGCTCCTTGTTCTTCTGGATCAGGCCGGTGGCCAGCGGTTGGCCGATGGCCTTGAAGCTCAGGCGGTCCTGGGCCTGGGCGCCGGAGGCCAGGCCAACGGCAAGGGCCATCGTGGCCAGGGTGCGGGTGAAGGGTTTCATGGGGGCTTTCCTTGGGTGGGTGGATGGGAAGGCGAGAGGGAAATCAGCTGTCGATGGTGACTTTGGCGTCGCGGGCCACGCGGGCCCACTTGGCGAGTTCGCTGCGCACGAAGTCGCCATAGCGCTCGACCGAGCCGCCACCGTCTTCGACGCCAAAACCCTGGAACTTTTCCTGCACGTCGGCCATGGCGAGCACGGTGTTGATGTCCTGGTTGATGCGGCGCGCCAGCGCGGGCGGCAGCTTGGCCGGCCCGGAGATGCCGTACCAGTTCATGGTCTCGAACTCGGGGAAGCCCTGCTCCTGCATGGTGGGCACGTTGGGGTAGGCGGGCGAGCGTTTGGCGCGCGATTGCGCCAGCGCAACCACCCGCCCGTTTTTGAGGTGGGGCGTGGCCGCCGTCATGGTTTCGAAGGTGAACTGGATCTGGCCGCCGATGAGGTCGGTCAGCAGCGGGCCACTGCCTTTGTAGGGCACGTGCAGCGCATCCACCCCGGCCAGCAGCTTGAACTTCTCGATCGCGAAGTGCTGGATGGTGCCGGGCCCGGCGGAGCCAAAGCTCACCTTGCCGGGCTGGGCCTTGCACAGGGCCACAACCTCTTTCACGCTTTTCACGGGGCTGCTGGCGCTGGTGATCAGCAGGTTGGGCGTGAGGCCCAGCAAGGCCACGGGCACAAAATCGCGCTCGGCGTGGTAGCGCAGCTTGGGCATCACGGCGGGTGCCAGCGCGTGGCTGTTGATGGTGCTCAGGAACAGCACGCTGCCGTCGGCGGGTTGCTGCGCAGCGAACTCGGCGGCCAGCGTGCTGGAGGCGCCGGGGCGGTTGTCCACCACCACCTGCTGGCCCCACAGCGTGCCCAGCTTTTGGGCCACCACCCGCGCCAGCGCGTCGGCGCCGCCGCCGGGTGGAAAACCCACCACCAGCTTGATGGGGCCATTGGGCAGGGCCTGTGCCATGGCGTGGGGCAGGCCCAGGCCGGCGAGGCCGGCGGCGCCCGCGTTCATGAGGAAATGACGGCGTTGCATGGGGAGGTTCTCCGGTCGGATCGGGGGGTGGATGGGGTCAGCGCGCCTG
>DASUIK010000317.1:0-9626 GCA_036279795.1 Burkholderiaceae bacterium
ACTGGGCGCTTCATCGGTGGCGGCGAAGGCGTTGACCGGCAGCAGCGCCTGGGCCAGCCCTTCGCGCACCAGGGCGCGGGTGAGTTCGGCGTCGTTGATTTCATAGCGCACGTTGAGGCTGCGCCGGCGCGCGTTGGCCACGCGCTCGATGAGTTTGCGCTGGTCGTGCTGGCGGTCGGCCGCCACCAGGGGGCGGTCGCCGATGTCGTCGAAGCGGATGCGACGCAAGCGGGGCGACCAGGCGCCCTTGGCGGCGAACAGGCAGAAGTGTTCCTCGTACACCGGTTCGCTCAGCAGGCTGGGCAGCTCGAAGGCATTGGGCATGAGGGCCAGGTCCACGCTGCGGCCCTCCACCAGCTGGCGCATCTGGTGCGACAGGCCGGTGGTGACGAACACCCGCACGTCGGGGTAACGCGCTTCCATGGCGCGGTACAGCGGTGCCACCACCACACAGGCGATGGAGCCGTCCATGGCCAGGCGCACCTCGCCGCGCGGCAGGCCTTTGACGGCGGCCACCTCGTCGGGCAGATGGTCCAATTGGCGCAGGATGGCGCTGGCGCGGTCGAACAGGCGCTGGCCAGCCGGCGTGAGGGTGACGCCGCGCGCGTGGCGCTTGAGCAGGGCCACGCCCAGCTCTTCCTCGATGGCGGCCATGTGTTGGCTCAGCGAGGGCTGGGCGATGTGCAGCGCCAAGGCGGCCTGGCTGATGCTGCCGGCCTTGGCGATGGCCACGAAGTAGCGCAGCTGGCGCGGGCTCACGCCGGGCTTTCTGTCACAGCGCGGTGCGCAGCGTCCAGATTTCGGGGAACAGCACGACGTCGAGCATCTTGCGCAGGTAGCTCACGCCGCCGGTGCCACCGGTGCCACGCTTGAAGCCGATCACGCGCTCCACGGTGGTGACATGGCGGAAGCGCCAGAGGCGGAAGGCATCCTCGAGGTCGGTCAGTTCCTCGCCCAGTTGGTAGAGGTCCCAGTGTTGCTGCGGGTTGCGGTAGACCTCCAGCCAGGCGGCCTCGACCGCTGGGCTGGCCACGTAGGGTTGGGTCCAGTCGCGTTCCAGGTACTCGGCCGGCACGGCGATGCCACGGCGCGCCATCAGTCGCAGGGCCTCGTCGTAGAGCGAGGGCGCATCGAAGCTGGCGCGCACCAGGGCCAGCAGGTCAGGCCGGTGCTCGTGGGGCTTGAGCATGGCCGGGTTCTTGTTGCCCATCGAGTACTCGATGCAGCGGTACTGGTAGCTCTGGAAACCGCTGGAGGCGCCCAGATAGGGCCGCATGGCGGTGTACTCGGGCGGCGTCATGGTGGCCAGCACGTCCCACGCGTGAACCAGCTGTTCCATGATCTTGCTCACGCGCGCCAGCATCTTGAAGGCCGGTGCCAGCTCGTCGGCCGCGATGTGGCGGATGGCACCGCGCAGCTCGTGCAGCATCAGCTTCATCCACAGTTCGCTGGTCTGGTGCTGGACGATGAAGAGCAGCTCATCGTGTGCGGGCGACAGCGGCTTTTGCGCGCTCAACACCTGGTCGAGCTGCAGGTAGTCGCCATAGCTCATGGAGCGGCTGAAATCCAGCTGCGCCTTTTCCTCGTGGACGATGGATTCGGGTGCCGAGGGCTTGGCCTCGGCACCGCCTTGGGCGTGGGGGCACATGGGGTAGTCTCCTGTGCGCCGCTTACAGCACTTGCGCGACCGCGTCGGCCACGTAGTTCACGTTTTTGGTGGACAGGCCCGACATGCACATGCGGCCCGAGCGCACCAGGTAAACGGCGAATTCGTCGCGCAGGCGGTTGACCTGGGCTTCGCTCAGACCGGTGTAGCTGAACATGCCGCGTTGGGTCAGGAAGTAGTCGAAGTTGCGCTCGGTGCCGAAGCGGGCTGTCAGCACCTTGTGAAGGCCTTCGCGCATGGCCTTGATGCGGTCGCGCATCTCGGCGAGTTCTTTCTGCCACAAGGCGTACAGCTCGGGGTTGGTGAGCACCTGGGTGATGACCACTTCGCCGTGGGTGGGTGGGCTGGAGTAGTTGCGGCGCACCGTGGCCTTGAGCTGGCCCAGCACGGTGTCGGCTGCTTTGGCGTCGCTGCAGACCACGTGCAGACCGCCGCAACGCTCGCCGTAGAGCGAGAAGTTTTTGGAGAAGGAGTTGGCTACGAAGAACTGCACGCCAGCGCTGGCCAGGGCGCGGATGGCGTAGGCGTCTTCGTCGAGCCCGTCGCCAAAGCCTTGGTAGGCCATGTCGATAAAGGGGATCAGGCCCTGCTGGGCGATGACGGGGATCAGCTGTTGCCACTGAGCCTGGGTCAGGTCCACCCCGGTGGGGTTGTGGCAGCTGGCGTGCAGCAGCACGATGCTGCGCGCGGGCAGTGCCTTGAAGGCGGCGAGCATGTCGTCGAAACGCAGGCTGCCGTTCTTGTTGTCGTAGTAGGGGTAGGTGTGGACCTTGAAGCCCGCGCCTTCGAACAACGCGACGTGGTTTTCCCACGTCGGGTCACTGACCCACACTTCGGAGGTGCCGAAGTAGTACTTGAGGAAGTCGGCACCGACCTTGAGCGCGCCCGAACCGCCCAGGCTCTGCAGGGTGGCCACGCGGCCGCTCTTGACAGCTTCATGCTCCGCACCGAACACCAGCTTTTGCACCGCATCGCGGTATGCGGCGGCACCCTCGATGGGCAGGTAGGGGCGCGGGCCAATGTGTTGTTGGCCGGCGGACTCGGCACGGCGCACCGATTCGAGCACCGGCAGGCGGCCTTCTTCGTCGAAGTAGATGCCGATGGACAGGCTCACCTTGTTGGGGCGGGGGTCCTTCTGGAAGGTTTCCATCAGAGACAGGATCGGATCGCCGCCGTAGGCGGGCACGTGGGCAAACAGCGAGGGAGAGGTGCTCATGGTCTCTTTCAGTGAGGTTGGTGGAAAAAGTGTCAGGTCACAGCGTGTGCCTGGTTGAATTCGGGGCGCTGCCATTCGCCGCTGTCCAGCACCTGCCGCAGGTGTTCCACCGCGTGCCAGACGTCTTCGAAACCGACGTACAGCGGGGTGAAACCAAAACGCAGGATGTCGGGGTGGCGAGGGCCGTTGCCTTTGCGGAAGTCGCCGATGACGCCGCGCGCGATCAGGGCCTGGACGATGGCATAAGCGCCGTCTTGCCGCGACAGCGAGACCTGCGAGCCGCGCCGGGCGTGGTCGCGCGGCGTGACGACAGACAGACCGTGACCGCCACAGCGGGCTTCCACCAGTTCGATGAACAAATCGGTGAGCGCCAGCGACTTGGCGCGCAGCGCGGCCATGCCGCCCAGCGGCTCGGCCGCCAGCAGGGTGTCCACACCCACCTCCAGCCCCACCATGCTCAGGATGGGTTGGGTGCCACACAGGTAGCGCTGGGTGCCTGGGGCCGGGCGGTAGTCGGGCGTGAAATCGAAGGGCGTGGCATGCCCCCACCAGCCGGCGAGGGGTTGCCAAAAACGTTCGGCGTGGCGCGGGTGCACCCACACAAAAGAAGGGGCACCGGGGCCGCCGTTGAGGTATTTGTAGCCGCAGCCGATGGCGAAGTCGGCGCCATCCGCTTTGAGTGCCACGGGCACGGCACCGGCACTGTGCGCCAGGTCCCACACGGTGAGGGCGCCCGCCGCGTGCGCGATGGCGCTGACTTGCGACATCGGGTGCATGGCGCCGGTGCGGTAGTTCACTTGCGTCAACATCAGCACGGCCACCTGCTGGTCGAGCGCTGTGACCAGTTCCTCGGGCTCGATCAGGCGCAGGGTGTAGCCACGTTCCTTGCACAGCGCCTCGGCGATGTAGAGGTCGGTGGGGAAGTTGCTGCGCTCGCTGAGCACCACGCGGCGCTCGGGCGACGTTTCGTGCGCGATGGTCAGCGCCGCACTGAGCACCTTGAACAGGTTGACCGAGGTCCCGTCGGTGGCCACCAACTCGCCCGCGTCGGCACCCACCAGGCGGGCGATCTTGTTGCCAACGCGTTGTGGCATGTCAAACCAGCCGGCGGTGTTCCACGCGCGTATCAGTTGCTGGCCCCATTCGTCCGTGGTGGCCTGGGCGATGCGCGCGGGCGCGGCGGCGGGCATGGCGCCCAGCGAATTGCCGTCGAGGTAGATCACGCCATCGGGCAGGGTGAACAGGTCGCGCAGGTTGCGCAATGGGTCTTGTTGGTCGCGGGACTGGCAGTCTTGCAAGGTGGTCATGGTGTCTCCCTCGGTTTTGTTTTTGTCAGGACAAGGCGCGCAGCACCGCGCGCACGGGGCTGGCATCGGCTTGGGTGAGTTTGAGCGGCAAGGCAATCAGCTCGTAGTCGCCCTCGGGCACCTCGTCCAGCACCAAGTTCTCCAGCACGCGCATGTCGCGATGGCGTATCACCTGGTGGCTGTCCAGGGTCTTGCTGTCCGCAGGGTCGATGCTGGCGGTGTCGATGCCGATGAGTTTGACGCCCAGGTCGGCCAGGCGCTGCACAGTGTCGGGCGCGTAGGCGCTGAGGGCGCCGTCCCAGGCGTGTTGGGGCATGCGTTCGTAGGTGCGCACCAGCACACGCTCGGGCAGCTCGGCCACGGCATGTTCAATGTGCCGCCATTCGATGAGCGGGCCACAGTTGATGGCGTGGATCACGCGGCAGGGACCCAGGAAGGGCGTCAGCGACACCGCGCCGATGGCCGCCCCTTGGGCGTCGTAGTGCAGCGGTGCGTCCGCATGAGCGCCGACGTGGGGCGACATCCGCAACGCACTCACGTTGACCGGGCAGCCCGGGCCCAGGGTGGCCACCCACTCCTGGGTGTAGGGCGTGTCACCGGGAAAGACCGGCGCATGCGCGTGCACGGGCGGGGAAATGTCCCACAGGGTTGGCAAGGTCATGGCCGGTCCGGTGCCTATCAGAAGTTGTGACGCATGCCCACGGCGATGGCGTTGAAGTCATTGGCCTTGCCAGGGCTGTTGATCGCTGTGTAGTAGGTGTACAGCTTGGTGCGCTTGGTCAGGTTGTGGTTGAAGCCCAACGTGTATTGCGAAGCCTTCTCGGCAAAGCTGCCGCCGCGACCGGTGTGGCCCACGTTGACGTGGAACTCGTTGGCACCCATGGTGTACATGGCGGCCAGGCGGGCGATGTTGCGGTTCTTGCCGTTGGCCGAGCCGTCCACCGATTCGCGTTGCAGGTAGCCGCCCACCGTCAGTGCGCCCATGGTGTAGAGGGCGCGCAGACCCACTTGCGACACGTCGGCCTGCTTGGTGTAGCCGGCACCCAGTTGCAGGTCGCCAGCGCTGTAGTTCAGGCTCAGGTCGTTGGCCTTGGCTTCGGTGGTGCTTTCAAACGAATGGGAGATTTCGGCGGAGAAGCCGGCGATCTCGGGCGTGAAGTAGCCCACCTTGCGGGCGGTCGGGAAGGCAGCAAACGAGTACAGCGCGTCCGAGGAGGTGCCGGTGTCGTGGTTGTGCATGCTCACGAAGTCGGCGGTGGCGTAGTAGGAGCCGGGCGTCCAGTTGCCGCCGCGGATGGCGCCCCAGGGTGCAGCCAGTTCCACGAAGGATTCGCGCGCAAAACCGCTGGCAGCGGCGCCGGTGGTGGGGTCAAAACCTTGCTCGAACGAGAAGTTGGCGCGCATGCCGCCACCCAGGTCTTCGCTGCCCTTGACGCCCCAGCGCGACGCGTTGTTCACCAAGCGGTTTTCACGCGAGGCGTCGCCAAACTTTTGGCTTTCCAGCGTGAGGTTGAGGCGCCCGTGCAGCGTGACACTGCTTTGTGCCTGGGCGGCGGATGCGAACAGGCCCAGCAGGGCCAGCGCGATGGCGGTGTGTTTCATGGTTTTCCCTTAAAAAGTAAAGTTAAATTGTGAAAAAGTTATCGGTAAGCGCGAGCGGCATTGCACATCGGTTTACCCGGCGCGCTGGACCCGCGCCGACTGGGTGTCGGCAGAGGGGCGGCCAGGGCGGTACCAGATGGCGTAGACCACGCCCAGTACCGCCAAGAATGGTACGCCAGTCAGCAGGGTCAGCCGGAACACGTCGGTCCACAGCGTGCTGACCATGGCCGCGAGCATGAGGCCGGCGCCCAGCAGCGTCAGCACAGGGAAGCCGGCCATGCGAAACGCCAGCGGCGCGTTGCCCTGGGCCACCCAGCGGCGACGGAAAAAGAGGTGGGTGACGAAGATCATGAACCACGTGAACATCGCGCCAAACATGGACACCGCCATCATCAGCAGGAAGGATTGCTCCGGCTGCCACAGGCTGAGCAAGGTGGCGATGGCCACGCCCGAGCACGACAGCACCAGCGCGCCCATGGGCACGCCGCGTGGGTTGACCCGTCCCAGCGCGGCTGGCGCGTGACCGGCGCGCGAGAGGCTGAACATCATGCGCGTGGTGATGTAGAGCTGGCTGTTCATGGCCGAGAGCGCGGCCACCAACACCACGAAGTTGATCACGCCTGCGGCGCCGGGGATGCCGATGATTTCCATCACCTTCACGAAGGGGCTCTTGTCGGTGCCGGCCGCCGTCCAAGGCACGATGGCCAGCATCAACGCCACGGTCAGCAGGTAGAACACCACCAGCCGGATCATGGTGGAACGAAACGCGCTGGTGATGGCGCGCTCGGGGTCCTTGGCTTCGCCGGCCGCGACGGCAATCATTTCAATGCTCAGGTAGCTGAAGATGGCGATGATCACCGCCACCCAAGTGCCCCACAGCCCTTTGGGGAAGAAGCCGCCGTGTGCGGTGTAGTTTTCAAAGCCGATGCCTGCTGGGCGTGAGCCGAACACCACATAGGCGCCGATCAGGATGAAGGCCACGATGGCCGCGATCTTGATCGCCGAAAACGCGTACTCCACGGCGCCGAAGGCTTTCACGCTCAGGGTGTTGACGCCGATCAGCAGGCCCGAGAACAGCAGCACCCACATCCACTGCGGTACCTCCGGGAACCAGTAGCCCATGTACACGCCGACCGCCGTGACTTCGGTGCCCACGGCCAGCACCACACAGGCCCAATAGGCGTATCGCACCAAAAAGCCGGCCCAGGGGCCGATGTAGTGCTCGGCATAGGCGCCAAACGAGCCGGAGGTGGGGTGGGCCACCGTCATTTCGGCCAGGCAGCCCATCAGCAGCAGCGAGATCAGCGCGCCGATGGCGTAGCTGATGATCACGCTCGGACCGGCAAAGCTGATGGCGAATCCGCTGCCGAGGAACAGGCCCGTGCCAATGGCCCCGCCGATGGCGATCATCGCCATTTGGGGGGCTGTGAGGTGGCGCTGTAACCCGGTTTCCCGTTGGATGATGTCTTGGAACGCTGACATGTTGTTCTCCCTTCTGGTTGTGGTTGGGAGTCGCATGTTATTTGTGTGATTTTAGAAATATTTCATGGTTATCCCTACGATTGTTCGTAAAAGAATAAGTTATCCATAAAATAACAAAAGGAGAAAAAAATATGCAAGTCGACATCGACAAAACAGACCGTTTGCTGGTGCAGGCGCTGCAGCAGGACGCGCGGCTGACCTCGGGCGAGTTGGCGCAGTTGGCGAACCTGTCGCAGTCGCCCACCTGGCGTCGGGTTCGCCGCCTCGAGGAGGCGGGTTTGATCCTCGGCTACCACGCGGCGCTGGACCGGAGGGCTTTGGGCTATGGCGTGCTGGCGTTTGTGCTGGTGGGCATAGACCGCCAGAACGAATCCTCATCGTCGGCGTTCGAGCAGGCGGTGCTGGACATTCCCGAAGTGGTCATGGTGCACGGCATTTCCGGACCGGAAGATTTCATGCTGGTGGTGGTGGCCCGCGACCTGGACCACTATTCGGAGGTGCTGCAAAAGCGCTTGCACCGCTTGCCCAGCGTGCGGCAGGTGCACACGCACTTTTCGCTGCAAGACTTCAAGGGGCAGATCGGCAACCTGCCCATCCCCCCGGCCTGATCCGACGGATTCAGGCCGGCTTCTTCACCACCGCATAACGCGCCAGCGTGCGTTCGCGTGCCTCGGCGTGGTCGACGATGGGGGGCAGGTAGTCGCGTTCGAGCATAAAACCCGCCGTTTGCAAGTCGATGGGTTTGGCCAGCCAGGGCGCGTGAATGGCCGCGTTGGGCAGCTTGGCGAGTTGGGGCAGGTAGCGGCGGATGAACTTGCCTTCGGGGTCGAACTTCTGGCTCTGGCTCACCGGGTTGAAGATGCGGAAATAAGGCTGGGCGTCGCAACCGGTGGAGGCCGCCCACTGCCAGCCGCCGTTGTTGGCAGCGAGGTCGAAGTCGATCAGTTTTTCGGCAAAGTAGCGCTCGCCCCAGCGCCAGTCGATGCCGAGGTCTTTCACCAAGAAACTGGCCACCACCATGCGCAGGCGGTTGTGCATGTAACCGGTCTGGTTGATCTGGGCCATGGCCGCGTCCACCAGCGGGTAGCCGGTGCGCCCTTCGCACCAGGCCTGGAACAGTGCCTGGGCGTGTTTGCCGTGTTCCCACTTGATGGCGTCGTACTCGGGCTTGAAGGCGCTGGCCACCGCGTGCGGGTGGTGGTGCAGGATCTGCATGTAGAAGTCGCGCCAGATCAGCTCGCCCAGCCAGATGCTGGCGCCTTGTTGCCCGGCCAGGTGCATCTGGTAGGCCACGCGCGCCAGCTGGCGGATGGACAGGGTGCCAAACCGCAGGTGCACGCTGAGGTAGCTGGGGCCCTTGACCGCCGGGAAGTCGCGCGTTTGGTGGTAGCGGTCGATGCGGTCCAGGAAGTCCTCGAACAGGCCACGTGCCCCGTGGCTGCCGGTGGCGATTTTGAGCGCCCGCAGGTTGGTGGTCTCAAAGCCGATCTCGGCCAGTGTGGGGACACCCGGCGGGTGGCTGGCCGGGCAGGGCGCCAGGGCGGCGGCGTATTTTTCCACCGGGTAGCTGTGCAGGAAAAACGGCTCGATCTTTTTCAGCCAGGCGTTCTTGTAGGGCGTGAACACCGAAAACGCGGTGCCCGATTGCGTCAGCACCTCGCTGCGCTCGAACACCGTGTGGTCCTTGAAGTCGTGCAGCATGACGCCCGCATGCGCCAGCGCGCCCCGCACCTGCGCGTCACGCGCCAGCGCCTGGGGTTCGTCGTCGTGGTTGCAGAACACCGCCTGTACCCGCAGTTCCTCGGCCAGTTTTGGGATGGCCTTTTGGGCGCTGGCATGGCGCACGATCAGGCCGCTGGGCACCTGGCCGTGGGCCTGTCCCAGGCCACGCAGCTCGCCGTCCAGGTCCAACAGCGAGGCGTGGATGAACTCCACCCGGCGGTCGAAGCGGGGCAAAGCGTCCAGGATGTCGGTGTCGAACACAAAAGCGCACCACACTTGTTTGCAGCTTTTGAGGGCGTGGTAGAGGGCCGCCTGGTCGCTCACCCGCAGGTCGCGCCGGAACCAGACCAGACCCCTGTCGTATTTCTTCATGTGCGGGCTCTTAAAATCGGTGCATGTCATCGGATTCTGCCCCCATCAACCTCACCAACCACTTCCTGATCGCCATGCCCGGCCTGAGTGACGAGGTTTTTGGCCGCAGCGTGGTGTTCATGTGCGAGCACAGCGAGCGGGGCGCCCTGGGCCTGGTGATCAACAAGCCCAGCGACATCCTGCTGAGTGAGTTGTTCCAGAAGGTCGAGCTTGAACTGCACCGCGACGACCTGATGGACACCCCCGTGTTCCAGGGCGG
>DASUIK010000318.1:0-24670 GCA_036279795.1 Burkholderiaceae bacterium
GGCGCTGATCAAGATCGTGGCGGTGTTGGCGCCCCTGATGGGTGCGGTGGCTTACCTCACGCTGTGGGAACGCAAGCTGCTGGGTTGGATCCAGGTTCGCCACGGCCCCAACCGCGTGGGCCCCATGGGCTTGCTGCAGCCCATCGCCGACGCGCTCAAGCTGCTGACCAAGGAACTGATCCAGCCGACGGCAGCCTCCAAGGGCCTTTTCCGCCTGGGCCCCATCATGGCCATCATGCCAGCGCTCGCCGCCTGGGTCGCCATCCCGTTTGGTCCCGAAGCCATCCTGGCCAACGTCAATGCCGGCTTGCTGCTGATCATGGCCATCACCTCCATCGAGGTGTACGGTGTAATCATTGCCGGCTGGGCCTCCAACTCCAAGTACGCGTTCCTGGGCGCTCTGCGCGCCTCGGCACAAATGGTGAGTTACGAGATTGCCATGGGCTTCTGCCTGGTGGTCGTCATCATGGTGTCGGGCAGTCTGCATCTGGGTGAAATCGTGGCGGCTCAAGGCCGTGGCATGGCTGCCAGCATGGGCCTGAACTTCCTGTCGTGGAACTGGTTGCCGCTGCTGCCCATTTTCATGGTCTACCTGATCTCTGGTGTGGCCGAAACCAACCGCCATCCCTTCGACGTCGTCGAAGGCGAAGCCGAGATCGTCGCCGGTCACATGGTTGAGTACTCGGGCATGGGCTTTGCGATCTTCTTCCTGGCGGAATACGCCAGCATGTGGCTGGTCTCCATCCTGGCCGCGCTGATGTTCCTGGGCGGCTGGTTGCCCCCCATCGACAGTGCGCTGCTCAACTGGATTCCGGGCTGGATCTGGCTGGGCATCAAGACCTTCCTGGTCGTGTCCATGTTCATCTGGATCCGTGCCACCTTCCCGCGCTTCCGCTACGACCAGATCATGCGTCTGGGTTGGAAGATTTTCATCCCCGTCACCCTGGTGTGGCTGCTGTTGATCGGCGGCTGGATGGTGTCGCCGTGGAACATCTTTAAGTGAGCGAGGTAGCCAGACAATGACCGCTGCTTCCATCAAGGACTTCGTGTCCTCCTTCATGCTGGCCGAGCTCTTCAAGGGCATGGCCCTGACCGGCAAGTACATGTTCCGCCGCAAGGTGACGGTGCAGTTCCCCGAGGAAAAAACGCCGCTGTCGCCGCGTTTCCGCGGCCTGCACGCCCAGCGCCGCTACGAAAACGGCGAAGAGCGTTGCATCGCCTGCAAGCTGTGCGAGGCTGTGTGCCCGGCCATGGCCATCACCATCGAGGCTGCCCAGCGTGATGACGGTTCGCGCCGCACCACCCGCTACGACATCGACCTGACCAAGTGCATTTTCTGCGGCTTCTGCGAAGAAGCTTGCCCTGTGGACGCCATCGTCGAAACCCACATCTTCGAGTACCACGGTGAAAAGCGGGGCGACCTCTATTTCACCAAGGACATGCTGCTGGCCGTGGGCGACCGCTACGAAAAAGAGATCGCCGCTGCCAAGGCCGCTGACGCTCCCTACCGCTGAACGCCCAACGCACAAAGCTGAACTCCCATGGACGTCACAACCGGCTTCTTCTACTTCTTCTCGGCGGTGCTGCTGTTCGCGGCCTTCCGGGTTGTCACGGCGCGCAACCCCGTGCACGCGGTGCTCTACCTCATGTTGGCCTTCTCGCAGGCGGCTGCCGTCTGGATGCTGCTCAAGGCCGAATTCTTGGCCATCACACTGGTGCTGGTCTACCTTGGCGCGGTGATGGTGCTCTTCCTCTTCGTGGTGATGATGTTGGACATCCGCATCGAAGGTGACCGCTGGAGCTTCTGGCAGCACTTCCCGCTGGCGCTGCTGGTGGGTGGCGTGATCGCCGTCGAGATGGCCGTCATCCTCAATGGCGGTTTTGGTTCGGTGACGCTGAGCGCGGCCGCCGCTGCCGGCCAGATTGAGAACACCAGGGAGTTGGGCAAGTTGCTCTATACCGCTTACCTGTACCCGCTGGAAATCGCCGCCGTGCTCCTGTTGGTGGCCATCATTGCCGCCATCGCATTGACGCTGCGTCAGCGCAAGGACAGCAAGTTCGTGGACGCGTCGGAGCAGGTGCGGGTGAAGGCCCGCGACCGCCTGGCCGTGGTTCAGGTGCCTGTCACCCGCGAGGCACCAGTCCCCGCGCCCGCCGTTGAGGAGAAACAGGCATGACCCTGTCGCTGACCCATTTCCTGTCGCTCGGAGCGATCCTGTTCACCCTCTCTGTGATCGGCATCTTTCTGAACCGCAAGAACCTGATCGTGCTGCTCATGGCCATCGAGCTGATGCTGCTGGCGGTCAACATGAACTTCGTGGCCTTCTCCCATTATTTGGGCGACATGCACGGCCAGGTCTTCGTGTTCTTCATCCTCACCGTGGCCGCTGCCGAATCGGCCATCGGCCTGGCCATTCTGGTCCTGCTGTTCCGCAACAAGTCCTCGATCCGCGTCGACGAACTCAACGCCCTCAAGGGTTGAGTCGGGCTTAGAAAGAACGACATTCCTATGACAACTAGTCTTTCTGCAAGCACCTTGCTCGCCGTGCCCCTGGCACCGCTGGTCGGGTCGCTCGTCGCCGGTATCCTGGGCACCACATTTGGTGGCAACGTCATCGGTCGCAAGGCATCGCACTCCGCCACCATCCTGGGCGTGTTCATCGCCATGGTCTTGTCCATGATGACGCTGTGGGACGTGGCCGTGCACGGCGCACGTTTCAACGCCACCATCTACGAATGGATGGTGATCGGCAAGTTGAAGATGGAAATCGGCTTCCTGGTCGATGGTCTCACCGCCATGATGATGGTGGTTGTGACCTTCGTCTCGCTGATGGTTCACCTGTACACCATTGGCTACATGGAAGAGGACGAAGGCTACAACCGCTTCTTTGCGTACATCTCGTTGTTCACCTTCAGCATGCTGATGTTGGTGATGAGCAACAACCTGCTGCAGCTGTTCTTTGGCTGGGAAGCGGTGGGCCTGGTTTCCTACCTGCTGATTGGTTTCTGGTTCAACAAGCCCACGGCCATTTTCGCCAACATGAAGGCCTTCTTGGTCAACCGCGTGGGCGACTTTGGCTTCATCCTGGGTATTGGCCTGATCGTGGCTTACACCGGTTCGTTGAACTACACCGAAATTTTTGCCAAGGCGCCTGAGCTGGGCAAACTGGGCTTCCCCGGCACCGACTGGCTGCTGGTCACCGTCATCTGCATCTGCCTGTTCATCGGTGCCATGGGCAAGTCGGCCCAGTTCCCGCTGCATGTGTGGCTGCCCGATTCGATGGAAGGCCCGACGCCGATCTCCGCGCTGATCCACGCCGCCACCATGGTGACGGCAGGCATCTTCATGGTGTCACGGATGTCGCCGTTGTTCGAGCTGTCGGACACCGCGCTCAATTTCATCCTCAGCATTGGCGCCATCACCGCGCTGTTCATGGGCTTCCTGGGCATCATCCAGAACGACATCAAGCGTGTGGTGGCCTACTCCACCCTGTCGCAGCTGGGCTACATGACGGTGGCGCTGGGCGCCTCGGCCTATTCGGTGGCCGTGTTCCACCTCATGACCCACGCCTTCTTCAAGGCGCTGCTGTTCCTTGGGGCCGGCTCGGTCATCATGGGCATGCACCACAACCAAGACATCCGCTGGATGGGTGGCGTGCGCAAGTACATGCCCATCACCTGGATCACCTCCCTGCTGGGCTCGCTGGCACTGATCGGCACGCCGCTGTTCTCGGGCTTCTACTCCAAGGACAGCATCATTGAGGCGGTGCACTTCAGCCACTTGCCGGGCGCCGGTTTTGCCTACTTCGCCGTGATGGCAGGCGTGTTTGTCACCGCCTTCTATTCCTTCCGCATGTACTTCCTGGTGTTCCATGGCGCCGAGCGCTATGACCAGAATCCGGATGCCCACCACGGTCACGATGACCACCACGACGACCATGGCCACCATGGCGATGGCAAACCCCATGAGTCCCCCTGGGTCGTGACCCTCCCGCTGGTGTTGCTCGCCATTCCGTCGGTCTTCATCGGCTTCTTCACGATCACGCCCATGGTGTTCGGCAGCTTCTTTGCCGATGCGATCACGATCAACGCCGCTGCGCACCCCGCGCTGGCCGAATTCGCCAAAATTTTCCACGGCCCCGTGGGCATGGCGCTGCATGCACTGAGCACGCCACCGTTGTACTTGGCTGCCGCCGGTGTCGCGTTGTCTTATTACATGTACATGGTTAATCCGGCGCTGCCCGCCGCCATCAAGCGCGCTTGCATGCCCATCTACACGTTGCTGGAAAACAAGTACTACCTCGACTGGATCAACGAAAACATCCTGGCGCGCGCTGCGCGTGCGCTGGGTGTGGGTCTGTGGAAGGGCGGTGACCAGGGCGTGATCGAAGGTGGCGTGGTCAACGCCAGCTGGAAGATCGTGGGCGTGGTGTCGGCTATCGTGCGCCAGTTCCAGTCCGGCTACATCTACCACTACGCCATGGTCATGATCCTGGGCGTGTTCGTGTTGATGACGTATTTCGTGTGGCTCGCCAAATAAGGAGAAGAACAACATGGGTTTGCTGAGCCTCGCCATTTGGACCCCCATCTTTTTCGGGGTCGTGTTGCTCGCGCTGGGCCGTGACGAACAGGCCGGCATGGTCCGCTGGATCGCCTTGGTGGGCGCCCTGGCCGGCCTGGCCGTGACACTGCCCATCTACGCTGGTTTCCAGCTGGGCACCGCCGAGATGCAGTTCGTCGAGAAGACGCTCTGGATCGAACGCTTCCAGATTCACTACCACCTGGGCGTGGATGGCATTTCGCTGTGGCTGCTGCCGCTGACGGCTTTCATCACCGTCATCGTGGTGTTGGCCGGCTGGGAGGTGATCACGGAACGCGTCAACCAGTACATGGGCGCCTTCCTCATCCTGTCGGGCCTGATGATCGGTGTGTTCGCGTCGCTGGACGCCATGCTGTTCTACGTCTTCTTTGAAGCCACGCTGATCCCGATGTACCTGATCATCGGTATCTGGGGTGGTCCGAACAAGATCTACGCCGCCTTCAAGTTTTTCCTGTACACCTTGCTCGGCTCATTGCTGATGCTGGTGGCGTTGATCTACCTGTACAACCAGTCTGGTGGCAGCTTCGACCTGCTGGCCTGGCACAAGTTGCCGCTGGGTGGCACGGCGCAAACCCTGTTGTTCTTCGCCTTCTTCGCGGCCTTTGCGGTGAAGGTGCCGATGTGGCCGGTGCACACCTGGTTGCCTGACGTCCACGTGGAAGCACCCACCGGTGGCTCCGCCGTTCTGGCCGCCATCATGCTCAAGCTGGGCGCCTACGGTTTCTTGCGTTTCTCCATACCCATCGCCCCCGACGCCTCGCACGAATGGGCCTGGCTGATGATTGCCTTGTCCTTGATCGCGGTGATCTACGTTGGCCTCGTCGCGATGGTCCAACAAGACATGAAGAAGCTGGTGGCCTACTCGTCCGTGGCCCACATGGGCTTTGTGACCCTGGGCTTCTTCGTCTTCAACGACCTCGGCATGGCCGGCGCCATCGTTCAGATGATCGCGCACGGTTTTGTGTCGGCTGCCATGTTCCTCGGCATTGGCGTTTTGTACGACCGCGTGCATTCGCGCCAGATCGCGGACTACGGCGGTGTGGTCAACACCATGCCCAAGTTCGCCGCTTTTGCGCTGCTGTTCGTCATGGCCAACTGCGGTCTGCCGGGCACGGCTGGGTTCGTGGGCGAGTGGATGGTCATCCTGGCCGCCGTGAAGGCCAACTTCTGGATTGGTCTGGCGGCTGCCTCCGCCCTCATTTTTGGCGCGGCCTACTCGTTGTGGATGTTCAAGCGCGTGTACCTGGGTGCACCTGGCAACCACCATGTCAAGGAGTTGCTGGACATCAACGCCCGCGAATTTCTCATCATGGCGCTGCTGGCGGTGGCCGTGCTCTACATGGGTATCCACCCCAAGCCTTTCACCGACGTGATGGATGGCTCTGTGGCCGAGTTGCTGCGTCACGTGGCCATCTCCAAGCTGAACTGATCCACCCGACCAAGAGACTGAAGCAATGATTGACAAGCTGAGCTGGGTGGTCGCCTACCCCGAACTGTTGCTGCTGGCCATGGCGTGTGTGATCACGCTGGTGGATCTGTCCGTCAAGACGCCCAAGCGCGGCGGCACCTATTTCCTCACCCTGCTGACCCTGGGTGCCGTGGCGGTGTTGCACGCGGTGTACGCCGGTGCCGGCCAGACCATCCAGGGTTTTGGTGGCATGGTGGTGTCCGACCCCATGGGCCACTGGCTCAAGTGTTTTGCCGCGGTGGCGGTGATGGTCACGCTGGTGTACGGGCGCAGCTATGGCGCCGAACGCGACATGCTGCGCGGTGGTGAATGGTTCTCGCTGTCGCTGTTCGCGCTGCTGGGCATGTTCGTCATGATTTCCGGCCACAACTTCCTGGTCATCTACCTGGGCCTGGAACTGCTGACCCTGTCGAGCTATGCGCTGGTCGCCCTCAAGCGCGACGATGGCACCGCCACCGAAGCCGCCATGAAGTACTTCGTGCTAGGCGCATTGGCCAGTGGTTTCCTGCTCTACGGGCTGTCCATGATGTACGGCGCCACCGGCTCGCTCGATGTGGCGGCAGTGTTCAAGTCGGTGGCCGCGGGCACAGAACATCGTCAGGTGCTGATCTTCGGTTTGGTGTTCATCGTGGCCGGCCTTGCCTTCAAACTGGGTGTCGTGCCTTTCCACATGTGGGTGCCCGACGTGTACCACGGTGCGCCCACCTCGATCACGCTGATGATCGGTGGTGCGCCCAAGCTGGCAGCGTTTGCCATCGTCATCCGCCTGTTGGTGGAGGGTCTGCTGCCGCTGGCGGTGGACTGGCAGCAGATGCTGGCTGTGCTGGCGGTGGTGTCGCTGCTGGTGGGCAACCTGGCTGCCATCGCCCAGACCAACCTCAAGCGCATGCTGGCCTTCTCCACCATCGCGCAAATGGGTTTCATGCTGCTCGGCTTGGTGGCCGGCGTGGTGGGTGGCAAGGGCGACAACATGGCCAACGCCTACAGCGCCACCATGTTCTACGTCATCACCTACGTGTTGACCACCCTGGGCACCTTCGGCGTCATCCTGCTGCTGTCGCGCAAGGGTTTTGAGTCGGAAGAGATCAGCGACCTGGCTGGTTTGAACCAGCGCAGCCCGCTGTACGCCGCCGTCATGGCCGTGTGCATGTTCTCTTTGGCCGGTGTGCCGCCCATGGTCGGTTTCTATGCCAAGCTGTCGGTGCTGCAGGCCTTGTTGGCGTCTTCGCAGGCTTTCTACATTGGCTTGGCGGTGTTCGCGGTCATGATGTCGCTGATCGGCGCGTTCTACTACCTGCGTTTGGTCAAGGTCATGTACTTCGACGCGCCCACCCAGGCCGCTGGCATTGAAGCCAGTCTGGACGTGCGCGCCGTGCTGTCGCTCAACGGTGCCTTGGTGCTGGTGCTGGGCATCGTGCCCAGTGGCCTGATGGCGCTGTGTGGCCAAGCCATCGCTGTGCTGCTGGCCTGAGCCTCGTGGGCACCCTGAAATGAACACGTCCGGTGCCGTCTGGTTGGTGATTCTGGTGGCCTTCCTCGCCGCCAATTTGCCTTTCGTCAACAACCGCTGGTTGGCCGTTTGGCCGCATGCGACGACCAAAACCTGGTGGCAGCGCTTGTTCGAACTGGTCGTCTGTTACCTGCTGGTGGGCGGTCTGGGGCTGGCGCTGGAACAACACCAGGGCCAGATTTACCCGCAGGGTTGGGCGTTTTATGCCACCACTGGCACGCTGTTCCTGACCCTGGCTTTTCCGGGTTTTGTCTGGCGCTACCTGATGCGCCGTCACTGACGCACCTGGCCCAGCCATGTGGCCCCAGCCGCCGGCGGACGGCGATCCCCACCTGACCGAAGTGTGTGTCGACAGCGCCGAGCTGTTGCGTGGCCATTTCCTGCACGTCAAGCGCGACACGGTGCGCCTGCCCGGTGGCGCCTTGGCCACCCGCGAGTACGTCGTGCATCCTGGCGCGGTGATGGTGATTCCGCTCCTGGACGATGGCCGCGTGCTCCTGGAGCGACAGTACCGTTACCCCATGCAGCGGGTGATGATCGAGTTTCCGGCCGGCAAGCTCGACGCCGGTGAAACGTCGCTGGCGTGCGCGCAGCGCGAGCTGAAAGAAGAAACCGGCTACACCGCGCGCGAATGGGCGCGTGCCGGCGTGTTGCACCCGGTCATCTCCTACGCCACCGAGTTCATCGACATCTGGTTCGCGCGGGGCCTGACCGCAGGTGAGCGCCACCTGGACGAAGGCGAACACCTCGACCTGCTGCTCGCTGAGCCGGCGGCCTTGCTGGCCTGGTGCCGCGACGGCAGCGTGACCGATGCCAAAACCCTCACAGGCGCGCTCTGGCTGCAGAACGTGTTGCGTGGCGACTGGGCGCTGGACTGGGTTTGAGGGTTTTTGCCAGCGGGGATAATCGCGGCATGAAGGTCTTGAATCTGCGCTGTGGCGCGCAGCATCTGTTTGAAGGCTGGTTTGGGTCCGAAGCGGATTTCCAGGACCAACTGGGTCGTGGGTTGGTGAGTTGCCCGCTCTGTGGCGATACCTCGGTTGAAAAGATGTTGTCAGCCCCGCGCCTGAACCTGGGCGCCAGCTTGGCCGAGACACCGGCGGCGGTGCCTGCTGCCCCGCCGCACACGCCCTTGAACCCCCAGGCGCAGGCACAGCTGTGGCAGGCCCTGCGCGCAGCGGTGGCCCAGGCCGAAGACGTGGGGGATCGTTTTGTCGATGAAGCGCGTCGCATGCACCAGGGCGACGTCGAAGCCCGCCAGATACGTGGACGCGCCACCATGCAGGACACGCTGGCCTTGCTGGAGGAGGGCGTGCCGGTGTTGCCTGTGCCGGCCGCCCTCAAGGAAACGCTGCAATAAGGTTCAGGGATACAGACCGCGCAGGTCGCGCGAATGCAGGATGCGCTTGCAGGCGACGATGAAGGTCGCGGTGCGCAGGCTGACCTTGTGGTCTTCGGCCACCTGCCACACGGAGGCAAACGCGTCCTTCATGACCTTGACCAGGCGGGCGTTGATTTCGTCCTCGGTCCAGAAGAAGCTCGAAAAGTCCTGCACCCATTCGAAATAGCTCACGGTCACGCCACCTGCGTTGGCGATCACGTCTGGCAGCACCAGCACACCCCGGTCGTGCAGGATGTCATCGGCCTGCGGCGTGGTGGGGCCGTTGGCGCCTTCGATGATGAGCCGAGCGCTGATGCGGCCGGCGTTGGCCTCGGTGATCTGGCCTTCGAGCGCGGCGGGGATCAGGATGTCGCAGGGCACGTCCCAGAACTTGTCTTTGTCCATGACCTCGGCGTTGGCAAACCCCGCCACACCGCCTTGGCGGGCCACGTGCTCCATGAGCGCGGGCACGTCCAGCCCGGCTTCGCGGTAGATGGCGCCGGTGTGGTCTTGCACGGCCACCACCCGGGCGCCCGCTTCGGCGAACAGCTTGCCAGCCACACCGCCCACGTTGCCAAACCCCTGAACCGCCACGCGCGCACCCTGGATGTCGAGGCCGATGCGGCGGGCGGCTTCCACGCCCACGGTGAAGACGCCACGGCCGGTGGCTTCCCGTCGGCCCAGGGAGCCGCCGAGGTCGATGGGTTTGCCGGTCACCACGCCGGTGGCGGTGGCACCTTCGTTCATCGAGTAGGTGTCCATCATCCAGGCCATGACCTGTTCGTTGGTGTTCACGTCCGGCGCCGGGATGTCTTTGGTGGGGCCGATGATGATGCCGATCTCGCTGGTGTAGCGGCGCGTCATGCGCTCCAGTTCACCTCGGCTCAGGGTTTTGGGGTCAACCCGGATGCCGCCCTTGGCGCCACCGTAGGGCACGTTGACGGCGGCGTTTTTGATCGACATCCAGGCCGACAGGGCCATCACCTCGGACAGGGTCACGTCCTGGTGGAAACGCACGCCACCCTTGCCTGGGCCACGCGAGGTGTTGTGCTGGACGCGGTAGCCCTCGAAGTGGGCGACCGTGCCGTTGTCGAGGTGGATGGGCACGTCCACAATAAGGGCGCGCTTGGGGCGCTTGAGGGTTTCGACCCAGCGGGCCAGGTTACCCAGGTAGGGCGTGACGCGATCCACCTGCTGCAGGTAGATGCCCCACGGGCCGAGGTTGTCGGGGTTGAGGTAGGAAGGCAAGGCATGGGCGCTGGAGACGCCGGGAACCTGAACGCTGGACATGAAAAACTCCTGTTGGGTCGATGCCTGTGCATCGGGTGACGGGAGCTTAGGGCGGGGCCTTCGGGATGTCCAAGGCCGAGTTGCCATCTAACTATGCAAAAAAGTTATCAACCTTCGAAGTCGTTTTTTCAGGCATTGAACTGCAGGGCCGCCAGTCCCGCGTAGAGCCCACCCTGGGCCACCAGCTCGGCGTGGCTGCCACGTTCGACGACGTGGCCATGGTCCATGACCACGATCACGTCGGCCTTTTGCACCGTGGCGAGGCGATGGGCGATGACGATGGTGGTGCGGCCCACCATGGCCGCTTCCAGCGCGGCCTGCACTGCCTGCTCGCTGTGGGCGTCCAGCGCGCTGGTGGCTTCGTCCAGCAAGAGCAGGGGCGCGTTTTTGAGCATCGCGCGGGCGATAGCGAGGCGCTGGCGCTGACCACCCGAGAGGCGCACCCCGCGCTCGCCCAGAAAGGTGCCGTAGCCTTCAGGCAGTTCGCGCAGGAACCCGTCGGCATGGGCTGCCTGGGCGGCGGCCACCACCTCGGCATCGGTGGCTTGTGGGCGGCCGTAGCGGATGTTGTCCATGGCGCTGGCCGAGAAGATCACCGGCTCCTGCGGCACGATGGCGATGCGCTCGCGCAAGTCAGCCAATGACAGCTCGTGGATGGGCACGCCATCGAGCAGGATGCGCCCGGCTTGAGGGTCGTAAAAGCGCAGCAGCAGCGACAACACGGTGGTTTTGCCCGCACCGCTGGGCCCCACCAGGGCCACGGTGTGCCCCGCCGCCACGCGCACGTCAAAACCGCGCAAGGACGGTTGTTGCGGGCGGGAGGGGTAGTGGAAGTCCACCGCTTCAAACGCCACCATGCTGCCCGTGGCCACCGGTGGCAACGCGCGCGGGGCCGCGGGCGACTGCACCGGAGAGACTTGGTGCAACAGCTCCATCAGCCGTTCGGTGGCACCGGCCGCCCGCAGCCAGTCGCCATAGACCTCGCCCAGCACCGCCACCGCACCGGCCAACAGGATGACGTAGACGACTGCCTGGCCCAGTTCGCCGGCGCTCATGGTGCCCGCTATCACCGCCTGTGTGCCTTGGTACAGCCCCCACAGCAGCAAGCCGGCGTTGGCGATGATGATGAAGGCCACCAGCGTGGCGCGCGCGCGGCTGCGCTTGACCGCGCTGTCAAACGAACGTTGGTTGGCCTGTGCAAAGCGTTCGGCCTCGCGTTCCTCCGCCACGTGGCTCTGCACCACCGGCATGGCGCCCAGCACCTCGGCGGCGATGGCGCTGGCGTCTGCCATGCGGTCCTGGCTGGTGCGCGACAGGCGGCGAACGCGCCGGCCGAACCACACCGTGGGCAGCACCACACCCAGCACCACCGCCACCACCTGCAACATCACATAAGGGTGCGACCACACCAGCATGATGAGCGCGCCTCCGCCCATCACCAGGTTGCGCAAACCCATGGACAAGGAGGAACCGACCAGGGTCTGCACCAGCGTGGTGTCGGTGCCCAGGCGCGACAACACCTCGCCGGTTTGTGTGGTTTCAAAAAAGGCCGGGCTTTGCCGCAGCACGTGTGCGTACACGGCCTGGCGCAAGTCGGTCATCACCCGTTCGCCCAGCCAGCTCACCATGTAGAAGCGCAAGGCCGAGAACAGCCCCAGTGCCACCGCAATGCCAAACAGCGCGAGGAAGTGCTGGCCCAGCAGTGCCTGACCGAGCGCGTGCTTGTCGCCCGAGAGGCCGCCATCAATCAATTGGCGCAGGGCGAGGGGGAACAACAGGGTGGTGCCAGCGGCGGCCACCAGGCACACCGCTGCCCAAGCAATGCGCGTGCGGTAGGGGCGCATGAAGGGCCAGAGGCCGGTCAGGCCTCTGGGTGGGGTGGACAAGGCTGGGTGGGCGGGCATGTTTTCAGTATCGCCGATGCCCGCGCGAGGGCGCCCTGCCGAGGGTGGGTGAAACCTGGCCGCTGATCAGGGCTTCTTGTTGGGTTCTGGGGTGTTTTTGCTGGCCGAGGTCGGTTTGTCCGGCGCCTTGGCTACGGTGGCCTTGAAGGTCTGACCGTTCACGGTCAGACCGTTGTCCGACAGCTTGGCGGCATTGCCGGGGCCTATGCCTCGCACGCGATCGACAAAATCTTTCCAGTCTTTGAATGGACCGGCCTTGCGTGCTTCCATGATGCGGTTGGACGTCCCGGGACCTATGCCCTTGACGCTGTCGAGGTCGGCGGCATTGGCGGTGTTGGCGTCCACCGCGGCCACGGCCACCGCGCTCCAAAGGGCCCATGCGCCGATCAGCAGGGCTTTGATCACGTGCTTCATTTGAACTTCTCCCTTGGCAAAGGCGCGCACCGCGCGCCAGGCAGGCAAAATCGCCCGTGACCACTTTACGGCGGTGTCCCTGTCCTGTGGGGGGCCACAAAACGCGAAAATTGTGTCTTCCGCGGTGACTTGCCAAGTGGTCGCACCCACCCCCAACCCCATTGATTGCCCCATGGCCTTGACCCTTGACCCCCGTGCGGTGCCCGTGGCCAGCACCGACGCCCATTTGCCGCCCGTTTCCCGTGCCCAACTCACCGCCGAGGCCCTGCGCGCACGCTTCGCACACCCGCCTGCCTGGGAGCCTGAGATTTGGCACGAGCGCAAGTTTGCTGATCGCGCGCCCGCCGACGCGGCCGTGCTGTTGCCCATCGTGATGCACGAGACCTGCACCCTGTTGCTCACACAACGCACGGCGCACTTGTCCACGCACTCGGGTCAGGTCGCTTTTCCCGGCGGCCGTGTGGATGCCGACGACGCCGATGTGGTGGCGGCCGCTCTGCGCGAGGCCCACGAAGAAGTGGGCTTGCTGCCGTCGTATGTCGAGGTATTGGGCACCTTGCCAACCTACACCACGGGCACGGCCTTTGTCATCACGCCGGTGGTGGCGCTGGTGCGCCCGGGGTTTGTGCTCCAGCCCAACCCCCACGAGGTGGCCGACGCCTTTGAGGTGCCACTCGACTTCCTGATGAATCCGGCGAACCACCGTCGCCACGTGGCGGAGTGGGAGGGCGCGCGGCGCGAGTGGTTCTCCATGCCTTACGACGACGGCGGGCAGGAGCGCTATATCTGGGGGGCCACCGCCGGCATGTTGCGCAACTTCTACCGCCTTCTCATCGCCTGAGCGCCGTGCCGGGCGCGCCCACCGCTATCATGCCGCCATGACATTTTTCGCGATTCTTCTCGCCCTGCTGGTCGAGCAGGCGCGTCCGCTGGGTTTCGACAACCCGGTGCACGCCGGGTTGCGCGCCTGGGCCCGCTGGGCGCGCCGCAGCCTGGACACCGGTCAGGCGCGTCAGGGGGCCATCGCCTGGGCCGTGGCCGTGCTGGTGCCCACCGCTCTGGCCGCAGCGGTGCATTGGCTGCTGTGGGAATTCAGCGTGTTGCTGGCGTTCGTCTGGATGGCGGTGGTGCTGTACTACACCGTGGGGTTCCGCCAATTCAGTCACCACTTCACCGAGATCCGCGATGCCCTGGAGGCCGGTGACGAAAACGCCGCACGGCAGGCGTTGGCTCGGTGGCAGCGCGTCGATGTGAGTCAGGTCGCGCGAGACGAATTGCTGCGCCATGCGATCGAGCACTCGGTGCTGGCCGCGCACCGGCACGTGTTTGGTGTGCTGGTGTGGTTTCTGGTGCTGGCGCTGCTGGGCTTGGGGCCGGCGGGCGCGGTGCTGTATCGTCTGGCCGAATACCTGTCGCGCAACTGGCAGGCGCGGCCCGATGGCACGCCCAGTGTCCACCTGCAACGTGCGGCCGCCACCGCCTGGCAATGGGTGGACCACGTGCCGGTGCGTGTGACCGCGCTGGCGTTTGCGGTGGTGGGCAATTTCGAAGACGCCGTCGCCAGCTGGCGCCAGGACGCTGCGCGTTTTCCCAACCCCAACGACGGGGTGGTGCTGGCTGCCACGGCCGGTGCGATCAATGTGCGTCTGGGGGGACGTGCCCTGGGGGACCCCGTGGCGTTGCCCGGCCCGGGCGCAGCGGCTGCTTCGCCGCCAGATGCCGCTGCGGTGTCCACCGATGGGCGTGAGCCTCAGTTGGCCCACCTGGGTAGCGTGGTGGGCCTGGTGTGGCGCAGTGTGGTGATGTGGATGCTGCTGCTGGCGCTGCTCACGCTGGCGCGTTTGCCGTGATGGCTCAGTACCGGGGCGCGGACAGTTCTTCGAACAAGCCTTGGTAGATCGCGTAGCGTTGAGGCGTGATGCGCGGTGCCTCCTGGCGGTCCACCGCATCGCGCACGGCGCAGCCCGGCTCGTGCAGGTGGGTGCAGTTGTAAAAGCGGCAGCCGCCCAGCAGCGGCGCGAAATCGCGCATCAAGGCCGGCAAGCGGGTGGCTTCGATGTGGTGCAGGCCAAATTCCTGGAAGCCCGGTGAGTCGATCAGCGCTGTCTGGCGGACATCATCCACCCAGTACCAGGTGGTGCTTGTGGTGGTGTGCTTGCCCGAGTTCAGCGCACGCGACACCTCCCCCGTTTGTGCGCCTGCCGTGGGCACCAGCCGGTTGATGAGCGTGCTTTTGCCCGCGCCCGAGGGGCCCAGCACCAGCGTGGTTTTTCCTGCCAGGCGGGCTTGCAGATCGGCCAGCGAGGCATCGGGTTCGGCACCACCCTTGAGGCCCAGTTGCAGTACCGTGTGTCCCATGTCGCGGTAAGGGGCGAGGCGCGCCCAGGCGCGTGCGTAGGCATCACCCAGGTCCATCTTGTTCAGCACCACCAGCGGCTCGATGCCTTCGGCCTCAGCAGCGATGAGGGCGCGGCTGAGCTGGCTTTCCGAAAACTCGGGGTCGGCGGCCAGCAGCACCAGCACCTGATCGAGGTTGGCGGCAAAGGATTTGGTGCGGATTTCGTCTTGGCGGTAGAAGAGGTTGCGGCGGGTGTCCACCTTTTCTACCGTGCCTTCGTCCTGGCTGGCCAGCCAGCGCACACGGTCGCCCACCACCACCTGGTTTTTTTTGCCTCGCGGGTGGCAGATCAGGCGGCTGCCGTCGGGCGACTCCACCAGGCAATGCCGCCCGTAGGCGGCCACCACCAGGCCAGGGAGCAGGGCGGGGGCGTTCAAGCGTGGCCCAGGGAAGGTGCCGCAGGCGCTACCGTTGGCAAGCCCAGCCGCGCCAAGCGCTCGCTTGCCGGGGGGTGCGAGTAGTAGAAGCGCGCGAACAACGGATCGGGTGTGAGTGTGCTGGCGTTGTCTTTGTACAGCTTGAGCAAGGCGCTGCCCAGGTCGGCGCCGCTGGTTTGAGCCACCGCGTAGGCGTCGGCTTCAAACTCGTGCTGGCGCGAGAGCTGCGCTGCCAGCGGCGACAGGAAGTAGCTCAGCAACGGCACCACCATCATGAACAGCAACAAGGCCAGCGCGTCGTTGGAGGCGTTCATGGACGGCACCACGCCCAACCCGAAAAAGAACCAGGCCTGCTGGCTGAGCCAGCCCAAAGCGGCGAAGCCAACCAAGCTCAACGCAAACAGGCTGACGATCCGTTTGATGACGTGGCGGTGTTTGTAGTGGCCCAGCTCGTGCGCCAGCACGGCGTCCACCTCGGGTGGGCTCAGCTGCTGGAGCAGGGTGTCAAAAAACACCACCCGCTTGGCCGCGCCAAAGCCGGTGAAGTAGGCGTTGGCGTGGGCGCTTCGGCGGCTGCCGTCCATCACGAACAAACCCTTGGCCGCAAAACCACAGCGCTGCATCAGCGCGGTCACGCGGGTTTTCAGGGTTTCGTCTTCGAGTGGCTGAAACTTGTTGAAGAGCGGCGCGATCACCGTCGGGTAAAGCACCAGCATCAGCAGGTTGAAGCCCATCCACACGCACCAGGCCCAGAGCCACCACAGCGGGCCCGCGCTGGCCATCAGCCAGAGCACGAGGGCGGCGATGGGCAGGCCCACCACGGCGCCCACCAGGGTGGACTTCACCAAGTCGCTCAGCCACAGGCCGGGCGTGTTCTTGTTGAAACCAAAACGCTGTTCCAGCCGGAAGGTGCTGTACCACGACAAGGGCAGTTCGATCAGCCCGCCCACCAACACAAAGGCGGCCAGCAGCGCGAGCTGTTGCCACATGCCCGCTTCCAGCCATTGCAGCAAGGTCTGGTTGAGCCAGTTCAAGCCTCCCAGCAAGGTCCAGCCCAGGGTCACGGCGGCGCTCAGCGCCACGTCGATGAGGCCCAGGCGCGATTTGGCGATGGTGTAGTCGGCGGCCTTTTGGTGCGCACTCAGAGGCACTTGGTGGGCAAAAGCGGCGGGCACCGCGTCGCGGTGCTGGGCCACGTGGCGAACCTGGCGGCCAGCCAGCCAGAAACGCGCGGCCACTTGCAGCAGCAGCAGGGCGCAGAAGGCCAGCGAAAAGACAAGGGGGGAAGAGGGCATGGGGCCTGAGTCTATCGAAACCGGTCAGGACGGACGCCACATCGGCGAAAATCCACGACATGAACATGCAATCCTCAGAGGCGGCCACCAGCGCCCCAGCCGCCACCGACGCCCCCACCGTTGCGCCCACGCTGGCCCGCAACGACCAGAACCTGGTCTGGATCGACTGCGAGATGACCGGGCTGGACCCGGAGGTTGAGCGCCTGATCGAAATCGCCGTGGTCGTGACCGGTCCCAACCTGACCCCGCGCATCGAAGGCCCGGTGATCGTCATCCACCAGAGCGACGCCGTGCTTGATGCCATGGACGCCTGGAACAAAGGCACCCACGGCCGCAGCGGTCTGATCGACAAGGTCAAGGCCAGCACGGTGACGGAAGCGCAGGCCGAGGCCGAGCTGATCGCATTCATCTCGCAGTATGTGCCCAAGGGCAAGTCGCCCATGTGTGGCAACACCATCGGACAGGACCGCCGTTTCCTGGTCAAGTACATGCCCAAGCTGGAAGACTTCCTGCACTACCGCAACCTGGACGTGAGCACCCTGAAGGAGCTGGCCAAGCGCTGGCGCCCTGAGGCCTACACCAGCTTCAAAAAGAAGCAATTGCACACCGCTTTGGCGGACGTGCACGAGTCCATCGACGAACTGGAACACTATCGCGAGCACTTGCTCAAATGAAAAACGGGGCCTGTGAGGCCCCGTTTTTTTGTGGGTGCGACCTGGGTCAGAACAGCGTGAAGCTGATCCAGTAGGCCACGGCTGCCACGAAGGCCGACGCCGGGATGGTGAGCACCCAGGCCCAGACGATGTTGCCCGCCACGCCCCAACGCACCGCGCTGGCGCGCTGCACCGAGCCCACGCCCACGATGGCACCGGTGATGGTGTGGGTGGTGGACACCGGCACACCGAGCATGGTGGCCAGGAACAGGGTCATGGCGCCGCCGGTTTCGGCGCAGAAACCGCCCACGGGTTTGAGCTTGGTGATCTTCTGGCCCATGGTCTTGACGATGCGCCAGCCGCCGAACATGGTGCCCAGGCCAATGGCCGCATAGCACGAGATGATGGTCCAGGTGGGGGGCGAGGCGTCGCCCTTGGCCGCGTAGCCGGTGGCGATCAGCAGCATCCAGATGATGCCTATGGTTTTTTGGGCGTCGTTGCCTCCGTGGCCGAGGCTGTAGGCGCCGGCCGACACCAGCTGAAGGCGGCGGAACCACTTGTCCACCTTCGATGGGCGGGTGCGCCGACAGATCCAGGCCACCAGCACCATCATCAGCGAGCCCAGGGTGAAGCCCAGCAGGGGCGAGACGAAGATGAAGGCCACCGTGCGCATGATGCCGCTGGCCACCAATGCACCGGCGCCGGCCTTGGCGATCACTGCGCCCACGATGCCCCCGATCAGCGCGTGCGACGAGCTGCTGGGAATGCCGTAGTACCAGGTGATCACGTTCCAGGTGATGGCGCCGATCAACGCGCCGAACACCACGTGCACGTCGATCACACTGGGGTCGGCAATGCCCTTGCCCACTGTGGCCGCCACACTGAGGTGGAAGATGAAGATGGCGATGAAGTTGAAGAAGGCGGCAAACACCACGGCCTGCCCCGGCTTGAGCACCCCGGTGGACACCACCGTGGCGATCGAGTTGGCTGCGTCGTGGAAGCCGTTCATGAAATCGAACAGCAGTGCCAACGCCACCAGCAGCACCACGACCCACAGGGCCGCCTGAACCGTTGTCATGGTCGGTGCTCCGGCTTCAGGAGTTTTCGAGGACGATGCCCTCGATCTCGTTGGCCACGTCCTCGCACTTGTCGGTGATGGTCTCGAGCAGCTCGTAGATGGCCTTGAGCTTGATCACTTCGCGCACGTCCGGCTCTTCGCGGAACAGCTTGCTCATGGCGGTGCGCATCACGCGGTCGGCATCCGATTCAAGTTTGTCGATTTCCTCGCAGGTCTTGAGGGCCGCCTCGGCGGTCTTCTGATCGGCGATCTTGCCCAGCATGCCCACCACGTCCTTCAGGCGCTCACAGCATTTGACGCTCAACTCGGTCAGGCGGGTGATCTCGGCCGTCATGTGGCGCACGTCGTACAAGGCCATCGTCTCGGCCGAATCCTGGATCAGGTCGGCCACGTCGTCCATGGTGTTGATCAGCGAGTGGATCTGCTCGCGGTCGATGGGCGTGATGAAGGTGGTGTGGATCAGGCGGTTGACCTCGGCGGTCACGCGGTCGGCCGCGCGCTCGGCATGGTCCACCTCTTGGTTGTACTTCTCACGCAACTCGAGGTCGGCGTAGTTGGCCACCAGTTTGGCGAAGGCTTGCGCGGCCTCGACGATGTGCGTGGCATGCTGGTTGAACATCTCGAAAAAATTGCCCTCGCGGGGCAACAGCTTGCCAAACAGCATGGCATCTCCATAACGGTGAAGTGTGTGAGTGCCGTGACTTGTGACGGCAGAAACATGAATTTTACCTGCGGCGGCTGGCGGTCAGGCTGCGCATTTGCGAAGGGTATTGTGGAAAACCCGAAGTCATGCCATAATTGCCGGCTGTCCTGCATACGGCAGGGCAGATGTGTACATCTCCTTCATGCACCTGGCCCAAGCGCCGCCCAAGGGTTTCGTTCCTGTAAAGTTCGGAACGCCCCGGCCGCCGCTACACAAGGGTCCACGCACACGCAACTGCAGTGCACGGTTCTTCAGAACCGCACACCGATGAAGTTGCCAGCGCGCTGACCGTTTGATGGTTGATGTTTTGTAACCACGAACGGATCAAGCGCCCTCGGCGCCACCCAGTCACGGGTGGCTAGCCCAGCGTTTTATTCGATCAATTGCGCCTGATGCGCAAGGACGAACATGAGCGACTTTGAAGTCCGCGGCGAAACCGCGACCGATACCCCTTCCACCAACGCCGTCGAGCAGATGCTCGACACATCGAATACCGCGTTTGACGTGGTGGCCGAGACGGCCGAAGCGGCTGAACCCAACGGCTTCGAGCTGCTGGGCCTGGCCCCCGAACTCGTGCGCGCCGTGGCCGACCTCGGCTATGTGCAGCCCACCGCTGTGCAGAACGCGGCCATCCCCGATGCCATGAACCCGGGCCTGGCCAGCGGCCGCTACACCGATCTGATGGTCTCCAGCCAGACCGGCAGCGGCAAGACCGCCGCCTTCCTGTTGCCCGTGCTGCACACCTTGCTGCAGCAGATGGCCCAGGCTGAAGCGGAAGAGCGCGCCGAGCGTGAACGCGCCATCGCCGAAGCCGCCGCCCGTGGTGAAGCGCCGCCCAAGGCGCCCAAGCGCAAGAACCCGACCGATCCGCGCCACTTCAAGGCGGCGACGCCCGGCGCCCTGATTCTGTGCCCGACGCGCGAGCTGGCCCAGCAGGTGGCGCACGACGCCATCGACCTGGTGAGCCACTGCCGTGGTTTGCGCGTTGCCAACGTGGTGGGCGGCATGCCCTACCAGCTGCAAATCGCCAAGTTGCAGAACGCCAACCTGGTGGTGGCCACGCCGGGCCGACTGCTCGATCTGCAGCGCTCGCAGCAGATCAAACTCGACAAGGTGCAGTTCCTGGTGGTGGACGAAGCCGATCGCATGCTCGACCTGGGCTTTGCCGACGACCTGGCCGAAATCAACGAACTGACCAGCCAGCGCCACCAGACCATGATGTTCAGCGCCACCTTCGCGCCGCGCATCCAACAACTGGCCATGCGTGTGATGCACGACGGCGGCAAACACGTCAAGCGTGTGCAGATCGACACCCCGCAGGAAAAACACGCCAACATCAAGCAGGTGCTGTTCTGGGCCGACAACGCCCAGCACAAGCGTGCGCTGCTCGATCACTGGCTGCGCGACGCCTCGATCAACCAGGCCATCGTGTTCGCCAGCACCCAGGTGGAGTGTGACGGTCTCGCCAACGACCTGCAGCAAGCCGGCTTCGACGCCGTGGCCCTGCACGGTGCCTTGAGCCAGGGCCTGCGCAACCGCCGCCTGATGGCGCTGCGCGACGGCCGTGTGCAAATCCTGGTGGCCACCGATGTGGCCGCGCGAGGCATCGACGTGCCCACCATCACCCACGTGTTCAACTTCGGCCTGCCCATGAAGGCCGAGGACTACACCCACCGCATCGGCCGCACCGGTCGCGCTGGCCGCGATGGCCTGGCCGTGACCTTTGCCGAGTTCCGTGACCGTCGCCGCATCGGCGACATCGAGGCCTACAGCCAGCAGCGCTTCAAGGCCGAGGTCATCCCTGGCCTGGAACCCAAAGAGCGCCCGCCCGCACCGGCACGCGCCGAGCGCGGTGGCCGCTTTGGTGGTGACCGGGGCGACCGTGGTGGCCGTTTCGGTGGCCGCAACGAAGGCCGTGGTTTTGGCTCGTTTGGCCGCACCGACAAGGGCCGCTTTGAAGGTGGTCGTCCTGAAGGGCGTTTCGAAGGTGCCCGTCCGGAAGGCCGTTTCGACAACCGCCCGGCAGGCCGTTTCGAGGGTCGCCCGGATGGGCGCTTTGAGGGCCGCCCAGACAACCGTTTCGACCCGCGTGGTGCCGCTCCGTCGCCTTTCGAGCGCGGCGCCCGTCCGGCCGAGCGCAGCTTCGAGCGCACTGACCGTGGCCATGATCGGGGTTTTGACCGCGGTCAGGACCGTTTTGCTGATCGCGCCGCACCGCGTTTTGAGGACCGCGCCCCCCGTGGCGGCGCACCGCGCCACCACGCTCCCGGTGCACACCGGGGTGCCGAGCGCAGCGGTGCACCGGCCGGCAATGGCGGCTTTGGTGGCCGCCCGCAAGCCCGTCGCACCCCGCGCTGAAGTCGTCTGACTTGGGCTTCATGAAAAAGCCGCCCTTGGGCGGCTTTTTCACGTCTGCGCCTGGCGCGCCACGTGTGCGCGGACCCAGGCTTCAAACTGCGGTGCAGCCATCGGTCGGCCGATGTGGTAGCCCTGGATTTCGTTGCAGCCCTGCCCACGCAGCATGTCCATCTGGTCTTGGGTTTCTACGCCTTCGGCGATGGTCTTGAGCCCCAGGCTCTGGGCGAGGTTGATGATGGCGCTGACGATGGACGCGTCTTCCGGGTCGGCGCACATGTCGCGCACGAAAGACATGTCGATCTTGAGTTTGTAGACGCGGAAACGCTTGAGGTAGCTCAAGCTGGAGTAGCCGGTGCCGAAATCGTCCACCGACATCAGGATGCCTCGGTCGTGCAGCCGGTTCATGGTGGCGATGGCACCTTGTGGGTCGTGCATGGCCACGCTTTCGGTCAGCTCCAGCTCCAGGCATTCGGGGGGCAGTTGTGCCTCCTCCAGCAGGGCCATCACCGTTTCGGGCAGCCGTGGCAAACGGAATTGGACCGCAGAGAGGTTGACCGCCATCACCATCTCGGGCAGGCCGGCATCGCGCCATGCCCTGAGCTGCTGGCAGGCTGAGCGCAGCACCCATTCTCCGATCTGGATGATTTGCCCGCTGCTTTCGGCCACCGGCACAAATTCGGCCGGCGATACCGGGCCCCATTCGGGGTGGTTCCAGCGCAGCAAGGCTTCCACACCTACGATGTCGCCCGACGCCAGCGACAGCTGGGGCTGGTAATGCAGGCTGAGCTGTTCGCGTTCCAGGGCTCTGCGCAAGGCATTGTCCAGTTGCAGTGTGCGGATGGAGCTGGCCTGCATCTCCGCGGTGAAGAAGCTGAAGCCGTTGCGTCCTTCTTGTTTGGCGCGGTACATGGCGGTGTCGGCGCAGCGGTACAGGGTCTGGTAATCGGCGCCGTCGTCGGGGTAGAGCGCCAAGCCGATGGAGGGCGTGATGTTGAGTTCGTGCTGTTCCAGCTGGTAGGGCTGAGAAATGCGTTCCAGCAGCCGGCGCGCGATGTGCGTGGCTTCCTGTGCGCTGGTGCCGGGCAGCACGGCCACAAATTCGTCGCCACCCAGGCGTGCCACGGTGTCCTGCTCGCGCACCACGCCGCTGATGCGACGGCCCACTTCGACGAGCAGCAAATCGCCTATGTGGTGGCCCAGCGAGTCGTTGATGTTTTTGAAGTGATCCAGATCCAGGAACATCAGCGTGAGGGGCTGGTGATGCCGTTTGGCCTGGCTGAGGTCGTGGTCCACCCGATCCTTGAGCAGGGTGCGGTTGGCGAGGCCAGTCAGTGGATCGAAATGCGCCAGGGCCCGGATCTGCGCTTCGTGTGCCTTGCGCTGGCTCGTGTCGCTGAAGATGGCGATGTAGTGGCGTGGCTGGCCTTCTGGGTCGAGCACGCGGGTGATGGACAGCCACTCGGGGTAGACCTGCCCGTCTTTGCGCCGGTTCCACACCTCGCCTTGCCACTGGCCGGTGGTGTTGAGTTCGTGCCACATGTTGGCGTAGAACTCGCGGTTCTGGTGCCCCGAGGCCAGGTGGCGGGGTGTTTTGCCCAGGATGTCCTGCACACCGTAGCCGGTGATGCGGGTGAAAGCCGGGTTGACCTTGACGATGCGCTGCTGCGCATCGGTCACCAGAAAACCCTCGCTGCTGTTTTCGAACACGGCCGCCGAGAGCTGCAGTTCCGATTCGGCCTGCTTGCGCTCGATGGCCAGGGCCACAAAACGGGCCGCCATTTCGAGCAATTGAGCGTCGTCCGCGTGGGGCTCCGTCACCGTGCGGTGGTAGACGGCAAACGTGCCCGCCACTTGGCCGTCGCGCAACAACACGGGTTGCGACCAGCAGGCCGCGAGACCCGCCGCTTGGGCGATCTCTCTGAACGGCGCCCAGTTCGGGTGCGTGGCGATGTCGGCGATATAGACCGGCTGGCCACTGTGGGCCGATGCGCCACACGAGCCCACATTGGGGCCGATGGCCATACCGTTGAAAGCATGCAGAAAACTGGCCGGCATGCTGTGACCAAAGCCTTGCTGGATGTGCTTGTGTTCCTCGTCCAACAGCAAGATGGTGCACAGGCTGCCGGGCAGCGAAGTTTCCAGCTGGGCCACCGTTTGCTCCAGCAATTCCGGCAGGCTGAGGTCCTGCGCCAGCAGGTTGAGCAGAAAACTGCGCACCGTCTCACGGCGCTGCGCCATGCGGATGTGGGTCAGATCCTGGTGCGTGCCGGAAACGCGCACCGGCCGGCCATCGGTGTCGTAGTTGATCCGGGCACGCACCAGCACCGGAATGCTGTGGCCGTCGCGGTGCTTGAGGCGAAATTCAAAACTGTAGCGGGTCTGCTGCGCGGCGACCGCGTCGCGGAACACCTTGACGCCTATTTGTGCGTCCTCCGGATGGATGTATTTCTGACGGAACAGGTCGTCGTTGCGTGTGGTGCCGAGATCGGCTTCGCCCACCATGCGCCACCACTGCGCCGACATGTACAGCTCATTGGTCTGTGGGTTCCAGTCCCACGGAGCGTCGCTGGACGCTTCAAAGGCCAGCACCAAGCGTTCTTGCAGCGTGCTCTGCGCCTGTTCGGCCTGTTTGCGCTGTGTGATGTCGCGTGCCAGGAGGATGTAGCGGGGGCCGCTGGTGCCCTGCGCCGGTTTGACTGCCACCGACAGCTCGAACCAGGCGCCCTCAGGCGCGTCCGGAACGGCGAGCCGGTACTGTTTGCCGGTGGAGCGACCCAGTTGGCGGGCCTCGGCCATTGCCTCCTGCATCACCTGCAAGACTTGCGGTGGCAGGAACTTGTCGACCTGGTGGCCAATGAGTCCCGAGGTGGGGACCGCCAGCAATTCCGGGTGCTGGGTGTGGACCAGGTGCACCCGCCTTTCTTCGTCGATTTCGAACAGCAGGTCGGGCAGGGCATCCAGCGTGGCCGCCAGTTGGGTCTGGGTGGCGACGATGTCAGCCGTGCGCTCCGACACGGTTTGTTCCAACTGCTCGCGGTGCAGGGCCAGGGCCACCCACAGGCGTGCGACGTAGGCCAACAGCAGGCTGAGCAGCACGCCTGCCAAGGCGCTCAAGCCGATGCGGGGCAGGCTGTGCCAACCGTGGATGGGGGCCAGGCTCAAGGTCCACTCCGCGTTGGGTACGCGCAGGTTCTTGTCCACCGGTGCGATCAGCGGCCCCGGCGCGGACGCAGCGATCACC
>DASUIK010000319.1:0-3702 GCA_036279795.1 Burkholderiaceae bacterium
CAGGTAGCTGTAGAAGGCGTCTTCCGTCCAGGGCACGGGGCCAGGGTGGCGAGCGGTGAGCGACGGCGCCTCCCAGCCCTTGACCATGGCGCCCCCCAGGAAGGCCTTGCCCTCGCGCTCGGCACCCAGCGCGTTGCGCTCGGTGTGGCAGGCGCCGCAGTGGCCCACGCCGTTGACCAGGTACTCGCCCCGTTGCCACAACTCTGAGCGCGTGGTTTCGGTGGTTTTGCGCGGACCCGCCTCCAAGTGCAGCGCGTTCCAGCCGGCCAGCAGCGGCCGCGCGTTGAAGGGGAACTTCAGCTGTGTGGCGGGCAGTTCGGCACGCACCGGCTTCTGGTTCATCAGGTAGGCGTACAGGGCGGTGAGGTCGTCGTCGGTCATGCGCGTGTACGCCGTGTACGGGAATGCCGGGTAAAGGTGATGGCCATCGCGCGAGATGCCTTCGCGCATGGCGCGCTGGAAGGCGCTGAAGGACCAGGCACCGATGCCCGTGGCCACATCGGGCGTGATGTTGGTGGTGTAGACCGTGCCAAAGGGCGTGTCCATGGCCAGGCCACCGGCGAGGGGTTTGCCAGCATCCACGGTGTGGCAGTGCGCGCAGTTGCCGAGCGCAGCCAGTTGTCGGCCTTTTTCGATGGTCTCGGCCGTGTAGACCGCGGCGGTGCTGGGCGCCACCGGCGCGATGGCCGAGCGCCAGCCGGCCAAGCCCAGCAGCACGCCCACCCCACCGGCCAGCAAGGCACCGGCCCTTAACCACCCACTTTGCCAGGCACTGCGCCGGCGCGGCCAGGGCGCATCCTGCGGCACCTCGGGCAATGGGGGTGCCGCAGCGGCGGCGGGCGCTTGCAGGCGCTGGGGGTTCAAGGCTTCGCGCACCACCTCGGCGGTGAACGGGGGTTGGCGGAAACGCACACCGGTGGCGTCGAAGATGGCGTTGGCGATGGCCGCCGTGCCCGGCACCGAGGCCGACTCGCCCGCGCCCAGCGGTGGCTGGTCGGGTCGGGGCATTTGCATGACCTCGATCACCGGCACCTCGCGGAAGCTCAGGATGGGGTAACTGCCCCACTCGCGCGAGGCCACCACACCGGTGTCGGCGTCCACCCGCACCTGCTCTTTCAGCGCGCGGCTGGTGGTCTGCAACACGTTGCCGTGGATCTGGTGCTCCACGCCAGCGGGGTTGATGGTCAGGCCCGCGTCGTGACCCACCACCACCCGCTTGACGTGGACCTCGCCAGTTTTCTGGTTGACGTCCACATCGGCCACCCAAGCCGCCCAGGCGGCGCCAAAACCGGGCCACTTGCTGTGCACGTAACGCGCGTAGGCCACGCCCTGGCCGTGCAACCAGTCGCCGGTCGCACCCTGCCCCTGAGGCTGGGTGTGGGGTATCCAGCCGGCGCGCTGGGCCGTGGCCTGCAGCAGCTCGTTGGCGCGGGGGTCTTTGAGGTAGCGCAGGCGGTATTCGACCGGGTCGACACCGGCCGCCACGGCCAGTTCGTCGATGTAGGACTCATGCGCAAACGAGTTGGGCATGGCCGACACCCCACGCAGCCAGGAGGCGCGCAGGATGGGCGGCATGTCGTTGACGGTGACGCGCAGGTCGGCGATGTCGTAGGGCGGGCGGGCGGTGCGGTCGCCCATTTCGAAGGCGGTGGCCGCCGGCTCCACCGTGCGGGTGAGCAGCAGGGCCAGCGTGGGCGCGGCATTCGACGGGTAGGCGCTGCGGAAGTCGTAGGCGGCGATGCCCCCCTCGGCGGTGATGCCACCGCGCACCTCCATGAGCTGGGCCGCGCCCTTGGGCTCCCACAGGTGCTCCTGCTCGCGCGTGAGCTGCACCCGCACGGGCGCACCCACGGCACGCGAGAGCAGCGCGGCATCGGCCGCCACGTCGTCGGCGCAGTTGCGGCCGTAGCAGCCGGCGGCCTCCATGCGGACCACGTCCACCGCCACGTCGGCCACGCCCATCAGGCGCGACAGATCGGCCCGCAGCACGTGCGGGTTTTGTGTGCCCGCGTACACGCGCAGCGCCGGTGTGCCCGCATCGCCCAGCCAGTCGGCCACGGCACACGAGGGGCCGATGGAGGCGTGCATCTGGTAGGGCCACACGTAGGTGCGTTCCATCACCTGGCTGGCACCGGCCAAGGCCTGGCCCACGTCGCCCTCGTCCACCAACTGGCGCGGGCGGGCCGGGTTGTCGCGCAGGGCCTGGGCCAGGTCGCCCAGCGGCGCCATGCCCGGCCAGGGTTTCCAGCGCACCACCAGGGCGGCGCAGGCGGCGTCGGCCTGCTCCTCGCGTTCGGCCACGATGCCCACGAAGTCGCGAATCACCACCACCGCGCGGATGCCAGGAATATGGGCGATGGAGCGCTCGTCCACCGATTCGAGGGTGTTGCCGATGAAGTCGCCGTGGTCGGCGCCGGCGTAGGGCGGGCGCACCACGCGCCCGTGCAACATGCCGGGCACGCGCATGTCGTGCACAAACACCGCGTCGCCAAAGGCCTTGGCCGGGATGTCCACACGCGGCTGCGGCTGGCCCACCACGCGGTAGTCGGCCACCGCTTTGACGGGGCTGTCGAGGTCCAGGCGCAGCTCGATGCGCCGGCCCTGCAGCAACTGGCCGTAGCTCACCCCCCGCGTGGCGTCGCCCGCCACGCACACCTGCCCGCCATCGGCAGTGAGGCTTTCCACCGACACGTCGAGCTGACGCGCGGCCTCAGCCAGCAGCCAGGCACGCGCCTGAGCCGCCGCCTTGCGCAGGGGCACGGCGTGGATCTGAATGGACGCGCTTGCGATGGTGGGGCCCTGGTTGGGCGCGCGACCGGTGTCGCCGAGCACCATGTCCACCTGGTCCATGGTGAGGTCCAGCTCGTCGGCCACGATCTGGCCCAGCGCGGTGCGGATGCCGGTACCCAGATCGACGTGGCCGTGCAGGCCCAGCGCGGTGCTGTCGTCCCACACCGAGAGCAGCACCTCCACCCCCTCGGCCGGGTTGCCGGCCACGATGGGGGGTTGGCCAGGCGCGGGTGCGGGCGGTGGCGGCGGGTCGCGTGTGACCAGCAGCACACCGGTGGCGGACAGGAAGTCGCTGCGCGCGCGCAGCCGGGAAAGGCGTTCGCTTCGGTTCATGCGTCGGTGGGTTGGGTCGGCGACAAAGGCAACAGCGCCGCCACGGCACGCTCCACGGCGGCCAGGATTTCAATGTGGGTGCCGCAGCGACACAGGTTGCCCGAGAGGGCATCGCGCACGGCCTGCGGGCTGGGCTGGGGGTTGTGCGCCAGCAGGGTGGCGGTGGTCATGATCATGCCGTTGAGACAGTAGCCACACTGCGCCGCCTGGGCCTGGATGAAGGCATCCTGCACCACGTGGGGCCGCAGGCGGTCGCCCAGGCCTTCGAGCGTGGTGATGGCCCGGCCTTGCACCTTGGCCGCTGGAATCACGCAGGCCCGTGCGGCCACGCCGTCCACATGCACGGTGCAGGCGCCACACTGGCCGAGACCACAGCCGTACTTGGGGCCGTTGAGCCCCAGGTCGTTGCGCAGCACCTGCAACAGGGTGGCGGTGGCCCCCACCGTCAGCGGGTGGGTGCTGCCGTTGACGGTGAGCGCGATGGGCTGATCTTGGGAGGAAAGAGCGGCCATGCATTAGGTCCTGTTCGCACTGTTTTTCCGAGTGCGAACGGTGTAAAAACAGCGCCAATCTAGGCGC
>DASUIK010000320.1:0-5951 GCA_036279795.1 Burkholderiaceae bacterium
GCCCGGCCGATCTGTACCAGAACGCGTGGATCGAAGCGCAGCTCGCGGCCATGCCCAACCTGCACTATGTGCCCGTGATCAGCGACGCCCTGCCCGAAGACGGCTGGAATGGCCGCACGGGTTTCGTGCACAGCGCCGTGCTGCAGGACTTCCCGGACCTCTCGGGCCACGAGGTGTATGCCTGCGGCGCACCCATCGTGGTGGAGTCGGCCAAGCGTGCCTACCTGGCCGCCGGCCTGCCCGAAGAAGCCTTCTTTGCCGATTCCTTCACCAGCGCCAAGGACAAACTGTGACCACACGCCGCCAGCTCATCACCCTCGCCACCGCCCTGCTGGCCACCCCTGGCCTCACCCTCGCGCAAGACAAGGTCACGCGCATCGTCGTGCCCTTCGCGGCGGGCGGCCCGATCGACGTGACGGCGCGCGTGCTGGCCGAAGCGGTGAAGGGCTCGCTGGGCACGGTGATCGTGGAGAACAAGCCGGGTGCCGGCGGCAACATCGGCGTCGCCGCGGTCGCCAAAGCGGCACCGGACGGCCTGACCCTGGGCATCGCCACCACCGCCTCGCACGGCATCAACCCCTGGCTGTTCTCCAAACTGCCCTACGACCCGGTGAAAGATTTCGCGCCGGTCACGCAGATGCTGCGCGTGCCCAACGTGCTGGTCATCAACGCCGAGACCGCGCAGCGCCTGAACATCCACAGCTTGGCCGACCTGGTGAAGTACGCCAAGGCGAACCCCGCCAAGCTCAACTACGGATCGGGTGGCAACGGCAGTGCCGGCCACCTGGCGGGCGAAATGTTCAAGAACCAGGCCGGCATCTTCGCCCTGCACATCCCCTACAACGGTGGCAACCCTGCGCAGTTGGCGCTGCTCTCGGGCCAGGTGGATTTCAACTTCGACAACCTGGCCACCGCCGCGCCCAACATCCGCTCGGGCAAGCTCAAGGCCCTGGCCGTGACCACACTGGAGCGCTCGGCCGTGATGCCCGACGTGCCCACCGTGGCCGAGACCTACAAGGGTTTTGCCATCGACACCTGGTGGGGCTTGATCGCGCCCGCCGGCACGCCGCGCGACGTGGTGCAAAAGCTCAACGCCGCGTTTGTGGATGCGCTCAAATCGCCCGAGGTGAAAACGCGCTTCGCCAATCTCATGGCCGAGCCCGCGCCCAGCACGCCCGAGCAGTTCGACGACTTCATGAAGCGCGAACGCGCCAAGTACGAGCGTGTGGTGAAAATCAGCGGCGCCAAGGTGGATTGATACAGCCCACCCCCGTCGCTTGCCCGCTGCGCGTGGCCGCATCCCCCCTCAAGGGGGCGGCACCAGCCGTCCGGCAGAGCCGGCCCGGCGGTGCCTTCCGGCTTGCCTTTTCCCGCGCGCCCAGTCCCGACAGGGCTCAGACGCCGAAGTAACGGTCCGTGCGGTGGTTGACGGCGATGACGAAGTTGAGCGCCACCGCACCGAGCACCGAGAGCATCAATTGCAGCGGCGGCAGCACCGCCAGCCCCAGCGCAAGAATCAGCACGTCGGCCCCCATCTGGATGGCGCCCGCGCGCCAGCCGCGCGTTTTTTGCAGGTAGATGGCCAGCACGCCTATGCCGCCCAGGCTGGCACCGTGGCGGATGAGGATGAGGATGCCGGTGCCGGCCAGCAGCCCGCCCATGACGGCCGCAAACGCCGGGTCCAGGTGCGCAAACCCCACCAAGTGGGGCAGCACCTCCACATACAACGACATGAGGCCCACGGCGGCAAAGGACTTGAGCGTGAACACCGGCCCCAGCGCCAGCCAGGCGAACACGTAAAACGGCAGGTTGACCACAAACAGCCAGGCGCCCAGCGGCCATTGGCTGAGGTAGTGCAGCACGAAGGCCAACCCGGTGGTGCCACCGGTGAGGAGCTGCCCCTGCCGGAACATCAACACCGCCAGCGCCACGAACAGGCACCCGGTCAGCAGGCCTTGCAGGTCTTCGAGTGTGCTGTGGGGGGCGGCTGCAGGGACAGGCGTGCGCTGGGTATCCATGCGGGGGATTGTGTCCCCCGCCCGCCAGCGGGCCTTTGACCTGGGTCAGTAGGTTTCCAGATGCAGGCGCCCGTCGCGTTTGAGCGCGGCGCCCACGGTGTCCCAATCGAGGCCGGCCTGGGCGGCGATGTCTTTAAGCGCGAGCACCACGCCCTCCTCCATGGACTTGAGGCCACAGACATAGAAGCAGGCATTCGGATCGCTCAACAGCGCGGCGAGGTCGGGCGCACGTTCACGCATCGCGTCTTGCACGTAGCGCTTGGGTTTGCCGGTCTCGCGCGAGAACGCAAACTCGATGTCGATGAAATCCTTGGGCAGGTTGTTCAACGGACCAAAATAAGGGAGTTCTTCAGGGGTGCGGGCACCGAAGAACAGCATCAGCTTGCCACCCTCAAACTTGCCGCTGGCACGCAGGCGGCGGCGCCACTCGGTCATGGCGCGCATGGGCGCCGAACCGGTGCCGGTGCAGATCATGACGATGCTGGAGCGCGGGTGGTTGGGCATCAGGAAGCTGCTGCCAAACGGGCCAATGACCTGCACCTTGTCGCCCACCTTGAGGTCGCACATGTAGTTGCTGGCCACGCCACGCACGGGCTGGCCCTGGTGGTCTTCGAGCACACGTTTGATGGTCAGCGACAAGTTGTTGTAGCCGGGGCGTTCGCCGTTGCGCGGACTGGCAATGCTGTACTGGCGCGCATGGTGCGGGCGGCCCTTGTCGTCGGTGCCGGGCGGGATGATGCCAATGCTCTGGCCTTCGAGCACCGGGAAGGGCATGGTGCCGAAGTCCAGCACGATGTGGTGGGTGTCGTAGTCGCCACCGGCGGTTTTGCCGACCTCGGTCACACGCACGTTGCCACTCACAGTGGCTTCGATGGTTTTCTGTGCGGCTTTGGGGCCGTAGAGGTTGGTGTAGGCGTGGGCGGCCGACCATGGGGGCAATGTGGCGCCGTACTGGGCGCTGTTGAAGACGGGTGCGCCGGCTTCGGCCAGGGCACTCGGAACGGGTTCGGGCGCCACGACCGGTTCGGCTTCGGCAACTGCGCCATCGGCCACCAGCTCGGCGGCGCTCAGCTCGGCGGGCAACACGTCCCAGCTCAGCTGCTCGGCCAGGCTGTAGGCCTTGACCTTGAGCACCTTGCGGTAGTTGTCGATGCTGCCGGTGGGGCATGGCGAGATGCAGTCGTTGCACCAGTTGCACTTGTCGATGTCCACCACGTAGTTGCGCGAGTCGTGGCTGATCGCCCCGACCGGGCAAATGGACTCACAGGTGTTGCAGCGGATGCAGATCTCGGGGTCGATCAGATGCTGCTTGACGACAGCGGCTTCAGCGGGCGCGTTCATGGGAATCTCCGTGTGTTTTTTGGGCAGTGTATGTCTGGGTTCACTGGACCGCACTGCGTTTGCCTTGCTGTGGGGCCGCATGGGCTGGGGAGACTGGCTTCGTTCGTGTCCCCCGGGCGCTGCGCGCCCTCCTCCTTTACCTCACTGCGCCAGTCACCCCAACCCATGCTCGTTGGCACGCGAAGAAAGGGGACGAATACACGTCCTCCTCCGGCGCGCGTGCCCAAGCCGGGGATGCCGCGGGTCCGGCTCTGCCGGCCCGCAGGCATCGCCCCCTGGGGGGTGACGCGCCCTTAGGCGCGGCGCGGGGGGGATCAATTAAACCGAACGTACTCGAAATCGACCGGCTGGCGGTTGATGCCCATGACCGGAGGCGCGATCCAGTTGGCAAACTTGCCCGGCTCGACCACACGACCCATCAGGCTGGCCACAAAAGCGCGGTCGGCTTCGCTGGGCAACCAGTTGTCGCGGTTGGCGTTCCATTCGGATTCGGAAATCACGCGGCCATCCGGGGCCACCTTCACGCCCTTGAGCAGACCGATGTTGCGGTGGAAGGCCTTGTGCGGCACCGACAGGCGCACGGGGATGCCAGCCTTCTCGATAACCTTGTTCCAGCGCTCCACGCCACCCACGCTGTCCTTGATGTAGTCGTCGCGCAGCACTTCGTTCAGTGCGTTGAGCATGGGCACTTCTTTTTCCACCAGCTGACCGTTCTGCACGTTCAGCACTTTGTAGAACTGGCCACGCAGTTGGTGGTCGTCGGTGCGCTTGCCTTCTTCGTAGCGGCCTTTCAAGCCGGTGCTGTAGAAGGTGGCGGCGTTGCTGGACTCGTCGGCGCCGAAGAGGTCGATGGTCACCGAGAAGTGGAAGTTCAGGTAGCGCTGGATGGTCGGCAGGTCGATCACGCCAGCAGCGCGCAGCTTGGCCGGGTCGTCGGTCTTGAGCTCGTTCATCACCTGGCAGGTGCGGTTGATGACGCGGCTCACACCCGACTCGCCCACAAACATGTGGTGGGCTTCTTCGGTCAGCATGAACTTGGTGGTGCGGGCCAACGGGTCGAAGCTGCTTTCTGCCAAGGCGCACAACTGGAACTTGCCGTCGCGGTCGGTGAAGTAGGTGAACATGAAGAAGGACAGCCAGTCGGGCGTTTCTTCGTTGAAAGCTTCCAGGATGCGCGGGTTGTCTTTGTTGCCGCTGTTGCGCTCCAGCAGGGCCTCACCTTCTTCCCGGCCGTCCTTGCCGAAGTACTTGTGCAGCAGGTAGACCATGGCCCACAGGTGGCGGCCTTCTTCCACGTTGACTTGGAACAGATTGCGCAGGTCGTACTGGCTGGGGCAGGTCAGGCCCAGGTGGCGTTGCTGCTCGACCGATGCCGGCTCGGTGTCGCCCTGCGTGACGATGATGCGGCGCAGGTTGGCGCGGTATTCGCCAGGCACGTCTTGCCACGCGGCTTCGCCCTTGTGGTCGCCGAAGTGGATCTTGCGGTCTTGTTCGGCCGGGTTCAGGAAGATGCCCCAGCGGTAGTCGGGCATCTTGACGTGGCCGAATTGCGCCCAGCCCTGCGGGTCCACGCTCACGGCAGTGCGCAGGTAGACATCGAAGTTCTGCGAGCCGTCCGGGCCCATGTCGTTCCACCAATTCAGGTAGTTGGGCTGCCACTGTTCGAGCGCGCGCTTGAGCGTGCGGTCTTCGGCCAGGTTCACGTTGTTGGGAATCTTCTCGCTGTAGTCGATGTTGGACATGGAGGTCTCCTGAGATTTCAACGGTGGAATGGGTTCGGTTGCGGCGCGCCACCCGGACCCGCGCCGCACAACGAAAACGAAAGGCTTAGACGCGGTTCCAGTCGAAGACGGCCTTGTCGCCCTTGCCATAAACCTTGAGTGCGCCCTTTTCACCCACGGCGTTGGGGCGTTGGAAAATCCAGTTCTGCCAGGCGGTGAGGCGACCGAACACGCGGGTGAACATGTTCTCTGGGCCATTGAAGCGCAGGTTGGCTTCCAGACCGGTCAGAGAGTCAGGCGACATGGCCACGCGCTCTTCGATGGCGATGCGGATTTCGTCGGCCCAGTCGATGTCGTCGGGATTGCTGGTGACCAGGCCCACGGCGAAGGCGGCATCTGCGTCCAGCGACTGGCCCAAGGTGGCGCGCACAGCCTCCAGGGCGGGTGCTTCGTCGTAGAAGCGGCGGCCCAAGCGGCTCTGGCCTGTCACCATGGGGTAGAGGCTGAAGTTGGCTTCGCTCACAGCAATCTTGGGCGCGGCAGCTTCGTCGTCGGGCAAGGCCAGCATGTAGCTGCGGTCGCAGGCCAGAGCCAGCTCCAGCAGGGTGCCGGCGAAACAGGTGCCGCTGTCGATCAAGGCAAACAGGCTGCGCGACGACACATCCAGGCGGCTGAAGGTGCGGCGCAGCAGGCCGATGGTCTCGCGCACCAACCAGTGGTTCTTGTTCGCCAGCAGCACGGCGTCCATGGCCAACACGGCAGCGGCGTCGCCCGATGTCTTGATCAGCCAGGTGCCGATGTCCAGCTCATTGGTGCGCATGTGCAGGATGGCATCTTCCAACTCGCGGCCCATTTGCAGCGGGTACCAGGC
>DASUIK010000321.1:0-4444 GCA_036279795.1 Burkholderiaceae bacterium
TGCTGGATGCCGCTGACCGTGTTGATCTGCGCCATCTGCGAGGTGAGCTCCGCGTTGTCCATGGGGTTGAGCGGGTCCTGGTTGGCCAACTGCGCCACCATCAACTTGAGGAATTTGTCCTGCGCGGCCTGCGGATCGCTGCTGGCGGCGTTGGCGCCGCCTTTGGCGTTGTAGGCGTCGATTTCGCTGGTGCTCAAAGGGGACATGAACATGTTGCGGCTCCTGGTGCGGTCACTGACCCATCTGCAGCGTCTTGAGCAGCAGGTTCTTGGCGGTGTTCATCACTTCCACGTTGTTCTGGTACGAGCGAGAGGCCGAAATCATGTTGACCATCTCCTCCACCGGGTTCACGTTGGAATGGGTCACGTAGCCCTGGGCATCCGCGCTCGGGTGCTGGGGCTGGAAAACCTTGCGGTTGGGCACATCGCTTTCAAAGACGTTCTGCACCTTCACGCCTTGCGCGGCCTGCGACCCCATGGGCACGGTTTCAAACACCACCTGGCGTGCCTTGTAGGCCTTGCCGTCGGGCCCCGCCACGGCATCGGCGTTGGCCAGGTTGCTCGACACCACGTTGAGCCGTTGCGCCTGGGAGCTGATGGCGCTGCCGCTGACGTTGAAGATGTTGAACATGGACATGACGTCTCTCCTTCAGGCTTGCTCAGACTCACTGACCCTGGATGGCGCTGAGCATCGTCTTCACATGCCCGTTGATAAAGCGCAGGGTGGACTCGTATCGGATGGCGTTGTCGGTGAAGTTGGCGCGCTCGCGGTCCATGTCCACCGTGTTTTTGTCCAGCGACGGCTGCGTCTGTACTGTGTAGGCCAGTTGGTTGCCTGTACCGGTCTCGCTGGTGGTGAGTCGCAGGTGGCGGTTGTGGGTGGCGGTCGGGTCGGTGCCATGGGTGATGCCGGCATTGGCATCCTGCAAGGCCTGAGCAAAATTGAAATCGCGTGCGACAAAACCTGGCGTGTCGGCGTTGGCAATGTTGCTGGCGATGACCTGCTGGCGTTGTGCGCGCAGCACCAAGCTGTTGGACAGGTTGTCCAGCCGTTGGGTGAATTGCTCGAACATGCGGACCTCGCAGGGTTGGTGACTCGGGCCCTGGCTGAACCGGGGCGTGGAGGAATTATGGAAATCTTGAGGGTGATCCATGCCTGGAAAAGCCGGGCTTAGTCACCGCAATTCCGGCTTTGCCTGGCCGCCCGCACCGCTACATTGAAGGGCCACGTTGTTTGCCCCCGACTGCCCATGCCTCACTGCATCCACGACCTGTTTCCTGCGCCCCTGAGGCGCTGGCAGTGCGTGGCCGCAGGCCTGCTGGTGTGGTGTGGCAGCCAAACCGCTTTCGCCACAGCCACGCCCGACTTGGGCCTGACCAACCCTTGGTTGCAGCAGGCCGGCGAATGGGCACAAAAGAACCTCCGCCCGGACGAGCAACCCGAGGGCGACCAGCCCCTGCGCCCTGAAATCCAGCTGGGTCAGCTCGACAGCCGCCTGCAACTCGCCCCATGCACCAAGGTGGAGCCTTACCTGCCGCGCGGCGCCCGCCTTTGGGGGCGCAGCCGCATCGGACTGCGCTGTGTCGAGGGGTCGACGCTGTGGAACGTTTTCCTGCCCATCACCGTGAAGGTGTGGGGGCCGGCGTGGGTGGTGCAACGGGCGATCGCGCCTGGCACCGTGCTGGCCGAGGGCGACGTGGCCCCCGGCGAGGTGGACTGGGCGGAACACCCGGCCCCGGTGCTGGTGAACCAGGCCGACTGGCTGGGTGTGACCGCCGCACGAGGCCTGATGCCCGGCCAAGTGCTGCGGCAGAACATGGTGCGCCCAGTGCAGGTGTTCAACGCCGGCACCGAAGTCAAAGTGCACGTCAAACAGGCCGGTTTCCAACTCAGCGCCACGGGCCGGGCCATGGGCCATGGCTTCCTGGGCCAACCCGTCCGTGTCAAAATGCCAGGCGGACGAGTGGTATCGGGCCGCGTCCGGCGCGACAACTCGGTCAGCGTGGACATGTGACCCCCAGGGTCGCCACTTTTTTTGAAAATAGGGGTAAAGTTCCCCGCAACTCGGTCGATACACCTCCCAAGACGCCCGCTTTGGGCCTGGAGAGCGCCATGAAGATCAACAACCTGCCAGATAAGCCAGCCGGTGCCGCCACAGGGGCAGGCAAGCCTGCGGACAGGTTGGCCGCCGCCTCGCAGCGCAATGAAGCCACCGGAGAAGCCGGTGTGACGGTGTCGCTGTCGGCCACCAGCCAGACCATCTCGGCCAGCGTGGCCCGGTCGGGCGGCGACGTGTTCAACGCGAAAAAGGTCGAAGCCATCAAATCGGCCATCGAAAACGGCACCTTCACCATCAATTCCGAAGCCATCGCCGACAAATTGTTGTCCAACGCCCGCGACATGCTGGGCGTTGCATCGAAATAAGGCCGGGGGCGGTTAAGCTTCGCGGCTGAACCGCTCATGTCCCAAACCAACGCCTCCCCCCCCTCCCCCGACGTCGTGCTGCGCTACGTCGAGCAGCAGCTCGACCGTGTAGAGGCCGCGCTGCGCGATAACCAAGCCGACCAACTGACCCTTGAAGCCGAGGGGCTGGGCCGTGGGATCGCGTTGTTACAGCAGGTTTTCCAGCAAATGACGGATGGCACGGCGGCCGAATGGCAGCCGAAGCTGAGCGCCACCAACAGCCGCTTGGCGGCGTTGCAGCAACAGTTGCTCGCCCGCAGTGCGGCAGTCAACCGGGCGCTGGGCACCCTCTTTCCGGCCGAGCAAGCCAATGCCTACGCCCGTTTGGGCGGAAAAAGTGGCATGGGTGGCTTGCCCCGAGTCAGCAACAACACCTCATTCAAGGCGTAGTCGCTCGCCGCTGCGGTATCAGTGCTCGCGCAGCTTGGCGCGCAGCCGGGCAATCGACTGGCTGTGCAGTTGGCACACCCGTGACTCCGTCACGCCAAGCACGGCGGCGATTTCCTTGAGGTTCATGTCGTGCTCGTAGTACATGCTCATCACGTGCTGCTCGCGCTCCGGCAACTTGTTGATGGCCTCCACCAGTGAGCGGCGCATGCGCTGATCGCCCAGCACCGCCGAGGGATCGGCGTCGGCATCGGCCGGCAGGTAACGGTCGAGAAAGTTGTCCTCGTCGTCACCGCGCCCACCCATGTCTTCGAGGTAAACCAGCTGCGTGCCACGCACCCGGGCCAGGGTCTGCTGGTATTCCGACAGGCTCATGTCCATTTCCTGGGCAATTTCGGCCTCTTTGGGCGGGCGGCCCAGGCGCTGCTCGAGGCGGTGCACCGCCAGTTCGATGTCTTTTTGCAACTTGCGCGAACCGCGAGACATCCAGTCGCCTTCGCGCAACTCGTCGAGCATGGCGCCACGGATGCGCTGGCTGGCGAAGGTCTCGAACTGGACGCCCTGGGAGGGTTCAAAACGGGACAAAGCCTCGGTCAAACCGATCATGCCGACCTGGATGAGGTCGTCCACCTCCACACTGGCGGGCAGCTTGGCAATCATGTGGTGGGCGAGCCGGTGCACCAGCGGGCTGTACTTTCGCAGCTGGTCATCGCGCTCGAGCGTGCCTTTGGCGGTGTACATCAACATCTCCGAGAGTCCGGTTCGGCGGCCACCTCGGCCGGTTGGCGCAGGTCATGCGGCACCACATCCGAGGTCACTGTCAGCGCACTGTCCAGCACCTTGAGCCACCACGGTTCGGGCACCCGGTTGGCTGGCGTGTCGCGGCTTTCATCATACGCCACTGGCCAGATTTGCAAATCCACCCCAAGGTGGGTACGGGCACATTGCGCCAGCGCTTGCACTGGCGCGTCCAGCGCATCCAGCCCCCCATGGGTATTGCGCCCGGCAGGCGCCATGGGCACCAGCACGGGCAGGATTTCACCGGCCTGCAGCAGCACCTTGGCAGCGTTGTAGGCCTCCACCAGGGTGCGTGGCTGGGCGTCCAGCGGCACCAGCGGCCTGGACGCAGTACCCTGCAGCACCACGGCCAGCAACTCCACCGGCGCGGTGAGGAGCACGAACACCCCTTGTGGCAAAGCCTGGATGAGGCGCGAGACAGTGGCGCCCGTGGCCAGCCCATGGGCCTGGTTGCCCAACTGCATCAAGCCCTGCCGCCCGGGCATGATGTGCACGCCCGATACCACGTCTTCGGTCCAGTCGCCAGGCCACGGCACGAGCGCGCCGGGCGCGGCGGCTAGGAGCGCACTCAGGCCGCTGCCAGTGGGCTCGTTGGCCATGCCGTCCAGCACCAGCACCTGCTCACCTTCGCGGGCCAGGCGGCGCGCCAGCAGCCACAACAGCTGGTGCGCCACGCCGCCATGTGCCATGGCCGGCACCACCAGCAAGCGGGTCGGTCGGACAGGCGGACAGGCTTGCAGCCCATGCGCCTGGTCGTACAGGTCAAACATGCCAGGCATCCAGCGTCACGGGTTGG
>DASUIK010000322.1:0-4513 GCA_036279795.1 Burkholderiaceae bacterium
CTGGCTGCACAAAACCGAGCGCAGCCTTGTGCGCCGCGTGGCCGCTGCCAGCGAAGTGTTTCACCGCATGAAGCTCACCCACACCCGCCCGCCCTACCGCATAGACAGCGCGCTGGTGGGCAGCGAAAGTGTGCCGGTGACAGAGGAAAAAGCCCTGGAGTTGCCATTTGGCACCCTGTTGCACTTCAAGAAACCTGGCGTCAGCGACCAGCCGCCCGTGCTGCTGGTGGCACCGCTGTCCGGCCACTTCGCCACGCTGCTGCGCGAAACCGTGCGCACCCTGCTGCAAGACCACGACGTCTTTATCACCGACTGGCACAACGCGCGCGATGTATCGCTGCGCCACGGCGCGTTCCGGCTCGACGACTACGTGGACTACATGGTCCGCTTCATCGCCCACATCGGCCCGGGCTGCCACGTGGTGGCGGTGTGCCAACCCTGCGTGGCCGCCTTGGCCGCCACCGCGCTGATGGCCGAAGACGACCACCCTGCCCAGCCACGCAGCCTCACGCTGATGGCCGGCCCGGTGGACTGCCGCGTCAACCCCACCGAGGTGAACCGGCTGGCGATCAGCAAGCCCATCGAATGGTTTGAGCACAACCTCATCAGCCACGTGCCCTTGCCCCACGCGGGCTTCATGCGGCGGGTGTACCCGGGCTTCGTGCAGGTCAGCGCCTTCATGAGCATGAACCCCGAGCGCCACAAACAGTCGTTTATCGACATGTTCAACCACCTCGTCGAAGGCGATGTGGAGCAGGCCAGCGTGATCCAGAACTTCTACGAGGAGTACCTGGCCGTCAACGATCTGCCGGCCGAGTTCTACCTGGAAACGGTGGAAAAGGTGTTCCAGACCTACGACCTGGCGCGTGGCGAACTGATGGTGAACCGCCGCCGTGTGGACTGCGGGGCCATACGGCGCACCGCGCTGATGACGGTGGAGGGCGAGCGGGACGACATCTGTTCGGTGGGGCAAACCGTGGCGGCCCACGACCTGTGCACCAGCCTGCGGCCCTACCTCAAAACCCACCACATCCAGACCGGCGTGGGCCACTACGGCGTGTTCAGCGGCCGCAAGTGGAACCAGCAGATTTACCCACGCGTGCGGGCCGTCATCCACGACGCCCACCGGTGAGCCGCTCGCGCAAGTGCTGCGCAAACCGCTCGGCCGCCTCGCTGCGCTGTGGCCCAGGCCGCTGCAGCAAGGCCACGCGCCGCTCGATCGCGGGGCGCACCAGGGGCCGCACCACCAGCGTGGGGTCGGCCAGGTGGGTGGTGTAGAGCCGGGGCATGAGTCCCAGGGCCAGGCCGCTGCGCACGCAGCCGTACAAGGTCTCGGAATGTTGCACCCGCATCGGCTCGCGCTCGATGCGCGCGAATTGGGCACTCGCCGGCCCGGCCAGCTCCGACACACTGCCGCTGGCGAACAGCACCAGGCGCTCGTGGCGCAGCTGACGCCAGGCCACCTCGGTGCCCTCGCCCAGCGGGTGCGAGCGCGGCAGCACCAGCACCAGCGGGTCCTCGAACAGCTCGGTCACGGCCAGGCCGGCGGGCGGATCGGTGAGCGCCACCACGGCCAGGTCGATGCGACCCTGGCGCAGTTCGTCGAGCAAGGCACTGGAGGGCAGGTCCAGCAGATAGACCTTGAGTTCGCCACTGGCCACCGGCGGGTGGGCTTGAAGCGCCTCGGTGACGAGCGCTGCGGCCGAGGGCACCACGCCCAGGCGCAGCAGGGCCTGCCCGCTGACCAGGATCTGGGCCATGTCCTCCAGCGCCAGGTCCACCGTGTGCACCAGGTACTGGGCGCGGCGCAGCAACTCGGCACCGGCCGGCGTCAGCTCGAAGCGCGGGTTCTCACGCGCCAGCAGCGGCGTGCCCACCAGGCGGTCCATTTGGCGCATGGCGTTACTCAAGGCCGGCTGTGTGATGGCCAGGCGCTCGGCCGCGCGGCCGAAATGGCGTTCTTCGGCCAGCGTGACCAGGCAGCGCAGGTGGCGCAGCGTGATGGCCCGCAGTCCGTGCTCGATGTCATTCATAGATTGAATGAAGTCATTGAAATTTGAAACTTCGATTATCGATGCGCCTGGCCTAGACTGGCCCACCTTATGAGCCACCCCGACCCCCTCGAAGCCTTTCTGCGGGCCATGCCCAAGGCCGAGTTGCACTGCCACCTGCTGGGCACCGTCCGGCGCGACACCTTCACCCACCTGGTTAGGCGCGAACGCGCCCCCATCAGCGACGCCGAGATCGAGGCCTTCTACACCCGGGGCGAAAAGCCGGTGGGCGTGCTGCGGGTGCTGCGCGCGCTGGACCAGGACCTGATCCGCTCGGCCGACGACCTGCACCGCCTGACCTACGAGTACCTGCAGGACGCTGCCGCGCACGCGGTGCGCTACGCCGAATTCTTCTGGAACCCCACCGGCACCGCCGAAGTCTCGGGCCTGCCCTACGCCCGCGCCGTCGAAGGCATCGTGCGCGCCATCCACGACGCCCAGCGCGACCACGGCATCATCGGCCGCCTGGTGCCCGCCATCGACCGCGAGGCCAGCCCCGAGGCCGCGCTGGAGATGGTGCGCTGGGTGCTGGCCCACCCACACGAGGAAGTCATCGGCATCGGCATTGACTACCGCGAGAACGACCGACCACCCGAGCTGTTCGTGGACGCCTACGCCGCCGCGCGCTCAGGCGGCCTGCGCACCACCGCCCACGCGGGCGAGTTCGGGATGCCCTGGCACAACGTGCGCACCGCGCTGGACCTGCTCAAGGTGGACCGCATCGACCACGGCTACACCGTGGTGGACGCGCCCGAGTTCGCGCGCGAGTGCGCCGAGCGCGGCGTGCTGTTCACCGTGGTGCCCACCAACTCCTACTACCTGCGCACCCTGGCGCCCGAGCGCTGGGCGCTGGACCACCCGATACGCCGCATGCCCGGCCTGGGCCTGCGCGTGCACCCCAACACCGACGACCCCACGCTGCACCACGTCACGCCCACCCGGGCCTGGCTGATGATGGTGCGCGACTTCGGCTTCTCGCTGGACGACCTGCGCGGCTTCATGCTCAACGGCATCGAGGGCGCCTGGACCGACGACAGCACCCGCCGCCAGTGGCGCAGCGAATGGACGGCCGAGTTCGACCGCCTGCGCGCCACGCTCCTGCCCGTTTCCCCATCTTCCACCCTTGCCTGAGGACCACCCATGACCACGCCCCTGCCCCGCCGGCTTTTCACCCTGCTGGCCGCCACTGCCCTGGCCACCCCTTTCACGGCCCAGGCCCAAGCTTGGCCGGCCGCCAAGCCCATCACCCTGGTGGTGCCCTTCACCGCCGGCGGCAGCGTGGACTTCAGCGCGCGGCTGGTGGCCACCAAGCTGGGCGAGCGGCTCAAACAGTCGGTGGTGGTGGAGAACGTGGCCGGCGCCGGTGGTGCCATCGGCGTCTCCAAAGTGGTGCAGGCCAACCCCGATGGCTATACCCTGGTGGTGGGGCCCGACAGCCCCATCGTCATCGGTCGCCTGATCAACCCCTCGGCCTTCCGGTACGACCCGCTGGCCGACCTGGCCCCGGTGGGCCTGATCAGCACCGCGCCCATGGTGCTGGTGGCACGCCCCGGTCTGCCCGCCAAGGACTTCGGCGAGTTCGTGAAGCTGGCCAAGAAGGAACCTGGCAAGTACAACTACGCCACCTCGGGCATCGGCACCGTGCTGCAGCTGGCCATGGAATTGCTCAAGGACCAGACCGGTACTTTTGTCACCCACATCCCCTACCGGGGCGGCGCGCAGATCGCCTCCGACGTGATCGGCAACCAGGTCGATCTGGCCATGCTGGTGGCCACCACGGCCATGCCGCACATCAGCGCTGGCCGCGTCAAGGCCCTGGGCGTGACCGGCGCCAAGCGCCTGCCCAACCTGCCACAGGTGCCAGCGTTCGCCGAGATGCCCGGCCTCAAGGGCTACGAGATGAACACCTGGATCGGCCTGTTCGCACCGGGCAAGACGCCCCCCGAGGTGGTGGCGCGCATCAACCAGGAGTTGAACGAGGTGCTCAAGTCCGACGAGATCAAGGCCAAGTTCAGCGAACAAGGCGCCACGGCCGGCAACGGCAGCCCGGCGCAGTTCGGCACCTTCGTGCGGGAGGAGTACGCGCGCAACCAGAAAATCGTTCAGCGCGCCAACATCAAGGAATAAAAAAAGCGCCCGATCGGGCGCTTTGTCCTTTGGTCTTTTTCAGAGCTTGGGGCTGTCCGCCTCGCTCTCGGCGTCTGCAGGCCAGTCGCGGATGTAGGCCTTGAGCATCTTGTTCTCGAAGTTCTGGCTGTCCACCACGGCCTTGGCCACGTCGTAGAAGCTGATGACGCCCATGAGCATGCGTTTGTCCATCACGGGCATGTAGCGGGCGTGGCGGTCCAACATCATGCGGCGGACTTCGTCGAGCTCGGTCTCCATGGTGCAGGTCAGCGGGGCATCGTCCATGGCGGTGCGCACGATGGTGGTGCCCACCGCGCCGCCGTTTTTCACCACCA
>DASUIK010000323.1:0-3329 GCA_036279795.1 Burkholderiaceae bacterium
GGCGGCAGGCAAGGGCACGCGCATGAAAAGCGCCCTGCCCAAAGTGTTGCACCGTTTGGGAGGCCGTGCATTGGCCGCGCATGTGCTTGACTGCGCCGCACGGCTGTCGGCGCGCCAGGCGGTGGTCGTCACCGGCCACGGGGCCGAGCAGGTGGAGCCCGCGCTGGCGCACGCGGTGCCCGGCCTGCCCCTGCGTTTTGCCCGTCAGTCACCGCAGTTGGGTACTGGCCATGCGGTGCAGCAGGCCCTGCCGCTGTTGGCCGACGATGGCGTGACGCTGGTGCTCTCCGGCGACGTGCCCTTGACCCAGCCCGAGACGTTGCTGGCGCTGCTGCGCGAATGCGCCGACCAGCACCTGGCGCTGCTCACCCTCGATTTGCCCGACCCCACCGGCTACGGCCGCATCGTGCGCAACGCGTCCGGCGCGGTGGCCGCCATCGTCGAGCACAAGGACGCCAGCGAAGCCCAGCGCGCTATCGGCGAGATCTACAGCGGCATCATGGCCGTGCCCACGCGCCTGTTGCGCGGCTGGCTGGCTCGGCTGGACAACCAAAACGCCCAGGGCGAGTACTACCTCACCGATGTGGTGAAGTTCGCCGTGGCCGATGGGCTGAGCGTGAAGGCCCACCGCATCAACGACGCGGTGCAGGTTGCAGGCGTCAACAGCCCGGCCCAGCTGGCCGAGCTGGAGCGCGCTTTCCAGCGCCGCCTGGCCGAGGCGCATCTGACCAACGGTGTGCGCCTGATGGACCCCTCGCGCTTCGATGTGCGTGGCGAACTCGTGTGCGGCAGCGACGTGGAAATCGACGTGAATTGTGTCTTCGAGGGCCGCGTGCTGCTGGGCGACCGGGTGCGCATTGGTGCGAACTGCGTCATTGCCAACGCGGTGATCGAAGACGGCGCCGTGATCCACCCGTTCACCCACATCGATGGCGAGAAGGCCGGCGTCACCGTGGGCCCCGGCGCGCTGGTGGGGCCGTTTGCCCGCTTGCGCCCCGGCGCGCGCCTGGGCGCCGAGGTGCACATTGGCAACTTTGTGGAAGTGAAGAACAGCACCCTGGCGGGCGGTGCCAAGGCCAACCACCTGGCCTACCTGGGCGACGCCACCGTGGGCGAGCGTGTGAACTACGGTGCCGGCAGCATCACCGCCAACTACGACGGCGCCAACAAACACCGCACGGTGATCGAGGCCGACGTGCACGTTGGGAGCAACTGCGTGCTGGTGGCCCCGGTCACGCTGGGTGCGGGCGGCACCGTGGGCGGTGGCTCCACCATCACCAAAGACACGCCGCCCGGCGCTTTGAGTCTGGCGCGGGGCAAGCAGGTGAGCATCGCCAATTGGCAGCGGCCGCAGAAGAAGGGGTGAACGCAGCCCGTGCGCCGGCTAGCGCTTGCGTGCGTCGTCGACCACTGCCTTGACATCGCCCAGGGCTTTCTGCGTCTTGCCCTCCAACTGCTTCTTGATGCCCTTGACTTCCTGTTCGGTGCTGCCGATCACCTTGCCGGTGGTCTGCTGCACTTTACCGGCCGCGTCTTTGAGCGTGCCCTTGATCTGGTCTTTGTTCATGGTTTCACCTTGGGTTGAAGTGGAGAGGTCAATGCGACCATGGGCCGAGGCGTCGGTTGCCAGCGGCCCGATACCGACCATAGGCTGCAGCCAGCCTGTGGTCTGTGCGCCAGGGAACGCTTCAGGGTTTCATGAAGCTCAAGATCGCGTCGTTGAAGGCCTGGGCGTGTGTCACGTTCAGCCCATGCGGCGCATCGCGCAACACGCGCATGTGGCTGTGTGGCACCAGGCGGTGTGTTCGCTGGCCCGAGCCTTCCATGGGCACGATGGCGTCCGCCGAACCGTGGATGACCAGCGTTGGCACGGACAGCTGTTTCAGGTCGTCACGGAAGTCGGTGCCGGCAAAGGCGTCCATGCAGGCCAGTGCAGCGTGTGGCGCGGACTGGTGGCACAGCGCCACCGTTTGCCGGCGCTGCACTTCATCGACCAGCGACAGACCGTTGGCGGAAAAGAAATTGGTGGCGAACTCATCGAAATAGCCACTGCGGTCACGCGCCATCGCGTCCTTTTTCTGCTGCGCCTTCTCCTGGGTCAGCGGTCCGTCGGGGTTGTCGGCTGTTTTCATGAGGTACGGCACCACGGCGGCGGCAAACACCACGCTGTGCAGCCGCGCTTGGCCCCAACGGCCCACATAACGCGCCACTTCGCCCCCGCCCATGGAGAAGCCCAACAGCGTCACATCCTGCAGCCCGCATTGGTCCATCACGCTTTGCAGATCGTCGGCCAGTGTGTCGTAGTTGTAGCCCGAGCTCGGCTTGTCGGATCGTCCAAAGCCACGGCGGTCATAGGCCACCACCCGGTAGCCGGCAGCTTGAAACACCGGTACCTGGTGCGCCCAGGACTGTGCCGACAGCGGCCACCCATGGATCAAGACCAGCGGGCGCCCAGCGCCACCACTGTCTTCGATGTGCAGGTGGACGTGCTGGGCTGTGGGCGTGAGCGCCTTGGCTGTGGTTGTCACGTCGCTGGTGTCGAGCAGGGGCCCCGCGACCGCAGCGCCGATGGTGCCGGCCACCGCGCCAAGCGCGGCCCCCACCATACCACCGGCGGGGCCGGCCACCCCCGCGCCAATCACGGCGCCTGTGGACATGCCGGCCACCACGCCACCACCCACCAGCGCGGAATTCGCTTCGCGTTGTGCCTCCCCGGGCGCCAGGGCGTGCTGTGCCGCCGGGTTCGGGTCCTGCGACGGAATGCCATGCCCTGGACGGGCCTGGCCAATGAGGTCTTCGTCCGTGGTGGGCGTGTGGGTGGCGGAAGTGGTCGATGTGTTCATGGTGCGATCCAGAGCGAATGGGTATGCGGTCCGATGGATGCTGAACCCGGTTGGCCCGTTGGTCTGTGCTGCCGGACACAGAGACGGGTGCTCCCGCGCTGTTGGCCGCAGTGTCAGTGCGGGTCGCTCAGCAGGCGGGCGTACTCGAGTTTGACCACGCCGTAGCACTCGCACGAGCGTAGCTCCAGCCCGGCGCGGTCGAGCACGGTGATGCGGCCCCGTGCATAGCGGATGGCTCCGCGCGCTCATCGCGCCGCACTGCGTGCACGTGTTGACGCGAACTCACCAAGGCGAGTTTGCGAACCGCTGCACCAAAAAATCCAGGAAGGTCCGCACTGCGGGCGACAGGTGTTTGCGCTCAGGTCGTTCTTGGCGGCCAGGGTTTCGATCAGGTCTTTTTTGTTCATGTGAGGTTCTCCATCCTTGGCTTGATGCAACAGTGCGGCCGCAATTGGGCACAGGGCGTTTGCAGTTGATCTTCCCCGG
>DASUIK010000324.1:0-4381 GCA_036279795.1 Burkholderiaceae bacterium
TCGAGGCCAATTTCGAGCAGTCGGCCCACGCTCTCGGGCGCCGAGTTGGTGTGCAGGGTGGAGAGCACCAGGTGGCCGGTCAGCGAGGCTTCGATGGCGATGCGGGCGGTCTCTTCGTCGCGCATTTCGCCGATCATGATGACGTCGGGGTCGGCGCGCAAAAAGGTGCGCATGGCGGCTGCGAAGGTCCAGCCGATGCGCGGGTTCATTTGCACCTGGCGCAGGCCCTCCTGGGTGATTTCGATCGGGTCCTCGGCGGTCCAGATCTTGCGCGCCTCGGTGTTGATGTCGGCGATGAGCGAATGCAGCGTGGTGGTCTTGCCGCTGCCGGTGGGGCCACACACGAGGATGAGTCCGTAGGGCTTTTGCGCCAGGCGCTGAAGTTGGGTGAGGTCGCGCGGGTTCAGGCCGATGGCGTCCACCGGGATGGGCTTGGAGCCCGCCAACAGGCGCAGCACCACGTCTTCGAGGCCATTGGCGGTGGGCACGGTGACCACACGCAACTCGGTTTTGGTGCCACCAAAACGGGCGAAGTCGATCTTGCCGTCCTGCGGCTTGCGGTGCTCGGAGATGTCCATGCCCGCCATGATCTTGATGCGCGCCACCAGCGCGTAACGGAAACGCGCCTCCACCTCCAGGTAGCGCTTGAGCTCGCCGTCCAGACGCAGGCGGATGCGCACCGTCTTGGGCGCGGGCCGCGTTTCGATGTGGATGTCGGAGGCCTTCTGTGCGATGGCCTCTTCGATCAGCGAGTTGATCATGCGCACCAGCGTGTTGTCGGACTCGCTGACGATGTCGCCATCGGGTTCGCTCACACCAGCATCGCTGCCCGCCATCAGGTTGACGGCGAGGTCCTTGGCGGCCATGCGGGTGCCGCTGGTGGGCGCAGGGCTGCCCGCGTTGGTCTGGTAGGCCCGCTCCAGCGCGGGCATCAGCGTGCCCGGCGCCGCCAGCACGGGCACGATGCGCATCTGCGTCATGAAGCGCAATTCATCGTGCAGCCGTTTGTCCAGCGGGTCCGCCATCAGCACCACCAGCAGGTCTTCGTGCCGCAGCAGGGGCAACACCGACTCGGCCTCTGCCACATTGCGCGGCACCATGGCCAGGGCCTCGGGGTCGAAGCGGTAGTGGCGGGCGTCCACCACGCGGTTGCCCAGCCAGCCGGCAATCGCCTGGCGCAGCTGGGCTTCGTTGAGCACACCTTTGTCCAGCAATTGCCGACCCAACTGGCGGTACACGCCCAGCTTGCGCTCCTCCATCTGGGTTTGTAATGCCTCGGCCAACTGGCGGGCGCTGATGACGCCGCTCTGCACCAACGCATCGCCCAGATGCTGGGCGCCGTGGGCCGAGGACTGCGGGTTTTGCAGCAGACGCCACAGGTCTTCCGGGCTGTGCGGCTGCGGCACACCATGCACGGACGGTGCGGATGTTGAGGCTTCGATCGAATGGGGCATACCCGGTACGGTAAATGAAGCGGTGGAAGTGTCAGCCCCCGTTATAGTCGAATTGTCAAAGCTTGGCCCTCAGGCCTTCTCTCGCCCGCCACGCCATGGACTCGCTGCTGCCGCCCACCCACGGCTTCACACCCGCCGGCAACCCACGCCCACACTTCTGGGGCCTGGACGCGCTGTGGGCCCGTCTGCTGCTGGTGGGTAGCTTGTACATCGCGTCGGGCTGGTTGTCGGTGCACTTCACGCTTTCACCCGACGGACCGGCCATGCTGTGGCTGTCGAACGCAGTGGTGCTGGCCGCCCTGCTGTTGTCGCCTCGGCGGCACTGGGCGTGGTTTGCTGCCCTCATGTTGCCTGTGGAGGTGCTGGTGGATTGGGGCACCTACAGCGTGCCGCAGTCGCTGGGTTTTGCCGTCGCCAACATCCTGGAGGTGCTGGTTGCGGCCCACGCCATCACAAGGCTGTGCGGGCGGGTGTTCTCTGTACAGCGGGTGGTCCACGTGGGCTGGTTTGTGGTGTTGGGCGCTGGGGCGGCCAGCGGGCTCGCCGCCCTCATCGGCGCGCTGCTGCACCCGCAGCACCCGGACGGCCTGGGGCTGTGGGGCCACTGGCTGGTGTGGTGGCTGGGCGACGCGCTGGGACTGATGGTGCTCACCCCCCTGCTGCTCGACCTCTGGGGTCCTCAGGTCAGGAGCGAACATTTGCACCTGCTGCGCAGCTGGCGCTGGTGGCCCGAGACCTTGTTGTTGATCGTGCTCAACTTGCTGGTGTTTGGCGAACGCCTGACCGGCTTGGGTGGTCCGGCCCTCAGCGTGGTGCTGGTGTTGCCCGCCGTGGCCTGGCTGGCCTTGCGCCACGGCACGGTCGGCGGCGCCTGGGCCAGCCTGTGGACGGCCGCCATCGCCATCACATTGACTGCGGCAGGCTCTGGCCCTTACGCGATGGGCAACCTGCCGCGCAGCGACCTGCTGCTGCAGGAGTTCTTGCTGGCGGTGGTGCTGTCCGCGCTGGGACTGGGCGCCTTCATGCTCGAGGCCCGGCAACGCGAAAACGCCTTGCGTCTGTTCCAACGCGCAGTCGAAGCGTCGGACGACAGCATCGCCATTGCCGACGCGCAGCTGGACGATTTCCCGGTCGTCTACGTCAACCAGAAATTCCTCAGCAGCACCGGCTACCGCGCCGACGAGGTGTTGGGTCACAACTGCCGGTTCCTGAGTGCCCACGACCGCGACCAGCCCGGCCTGCAAGCGGTCCGGAACGCACTTCAACGCGCAGAGCCGGTGCGGGTGAGCCTACGCAACTACCGCAAGAACGGCGAGTTGTACTGGAACCAGCTCACGCTGGCTCCGGTGTTTTCCGAGCGCGGCGCGCTGACCCACTTCATCGGCGTGCAGCACGACATCACCGACATCAAGCGCACGCAAGACGAACTGCTCACCGCCAAACATGCGCTCGAAACCCAAAACCAGGAGCTGGAAGACCGGGTGCAGGAGCGTACTCACGAACTGGAGTTGCTGTCCACCACCGACCCCCTCACAGGCGCTCGCAACCGCCGCTACCTAATGGACCAGGCGGCACTGGAGATCGCCCGCGCGCACCGCTATGGCCACCCGCTGTCCTGCATGCTGTTCGACATCGACCACTTCAAACGCGTGAACGATGCCCACGGCCACGACGTGGGCGACCGCGTGCTCATCGCCATCTGCATGGCGGTGCAGGCCATGCTGCGCCCGGCCGACACGCTGGCCCGCTACGGCGGTGAAGAGTTTGTGGTGTTGCTGCCCGACACCGACGTGGTTCAGGCGCGCTACGCCGGGGAACGCATACGCAAGGCCATGCAGGACATGCCGGTGCCGGCACCGGGCCTGGACACGCCGCTGCGGGTCACGGTCAGTGTGGGCGTGGCCACGCTGTCGGTGCTCCATGCAGACGCCGACGCCCTGTTCAAGGCCGCCGACACGGCCATGTACCAGGCCAAGGAAGGGGGCCGCAACCGGGTGGTGGTGGCCGGCGAGTGAGGCCCCGGGCGATCAGCGCTTGACGACGCTCAGGCGGCGCAGCACCTGCTGGACGATGTCGGTCTGCATGTCCTTGTACATCAGCGCTTCTTCCGCCTCTTTGCCCAGCACGGCGGTTTCGGTGAAGCTGATGTCGCGCGTCTGAAGGAGCTCACTGTCCTCGATGAGATCGGCACCCTGGCCACTGCGCAGGCGAAAACGGAAGCGTGTGCGCAGCTGCAGCTCGCGCACTTGCCCAGTGGCGGTGATGCCCACCACCGCACGCTCGCGCTGGTCAGCCAGCACGTCCAGTACCACATCCACCGGCTCGCTGGGCGGGGACGGCAGGCCGGGCTGGCGCGGGGGCTCGGGCGGCAACACACGCACACCGGTCTGCTCCAGGGCGCGCATCAGCTCGCGCGCCACGGGCGTGGCGAAGTTGCCGGGCGAACGGATGGTGTCGAAGGCCAGCTTGGGCGGCTGGCGCAGCTTGAAGCCGCAGCCCCCCAGCAGTGCCAAACCACCGGCCAGCACCACAGCGCGGCGCGTGTTCATGGTCACACCACCACGTTGACGAGGCGACCCGGCACCACCACCACCTTTTTGGGGGCGGCACCGTTGGCGGCTTTGACGAAGGCTTCGCTGGCCAGCGCGGCAGCCTCGATGGCGGCTTTGTCGGCACCGGCAGGCACCAGCACGGAACCGCGGTGTTTGCCGTTGACTTGCAGCACGAGCTCGATCTCGTCCTGCGCCAGGGCGCTGGGGTCCACCTGCGGCCAAGGTGCGTCCAGTAGCTCGCCCAGGGTGCCGGCGTAACCCAGCTCGGTCCACAGGGCGTGGGCAATGTGGGGCGTGGCCGGGTACAACACGCGCAGCAAGATGCCGAAGCCTTCGATCACCGCGACCTGTGCGCCCGCGTCGTCGAACTGCTTG
>DASUIK010000325.1:0-2935 GCA_036279795.1 Burkholderiaceae bacterium
TCGCGCGGGAAGTCGTCTTCGGTTTCCACGCGGTCGCGGCGCAGGGCGCGCATGGTGGGGCCGTCGGTGCCGGGCGCGCGGCCCAGGCCCAGGTCGATGCGGCCGGGGTACAGCTCGGCCAGGGTGCCAAAGGCCTCGGCCACCACCAGGGGCGCGTGGTTGGGCAGCATCACACCGCCGGACCCCACGCGCATGCGCGTGGTGGCGCCAGCGATGTGCCCCACCAGCACGGCCGTGGCCGAGCTGGCAATGCCCACCATGTTGTGGTGTTCGGCCAGCCAGTAGCGGGTGAAACCCAGGCGCTCGGCGTGCTGGGCGGTGCGCACGGCGATGTCGAGCGCCTCGCGCACGGTGCCACCTTCGCGCACGGCCACCAGGTCGAGCATGGACAGGGCGATGTCGGATAGAGCTTTCATGCCCCGGATTGTCCTGTTTCGGCCATGGGCTTGCACGGCGCGTGTTTATCATGCGCCCCATGAAACCCGCCGCCATCGAGACCTTTTTCGCTACCCTCAAGGCCGCCAACCCCATGCCGGTGACGGAGCTGGAATACACCAGCGTGTTCGAGCTGCTGGCCGCAGTGCTGCTCTCGGCCCAGGCCACCGACGTCGGGGTGAACAAGGCCACGCGGCGCCTGTTCCCGGTGGCCAACACGCCCCAAAAAATCCTGGCGCTGGGGCTGGAGGGGCTGGAGTCGCACATCAAGACGATTGGCCTGTTCCGCAGCAAGGCCAAACACCTGATGGAAACCTGTCGCATTCTGGTGGAGCAGCATGGAGGCAAAGTGCCGCGCACCCGCGAGGCGCTGGAGGCCCTGCCCGGCGTGGGCCGCAAAACGGCCAACGTGGTGCTCAACGTGGCCTTTGGTGAACCCACCATGGCGGTGGACACCCACATCTTCCGTGTGGGCAACCGCACGGGCCTAGCGCCTGGAAAAACGCCGCTGGCCGTGGAACAGCAGTTGCTCAAGCGCATTCCGCCGGCCTACCTGGTGGACGCCCACCACTGGCTCATCCTGCACGGCCGCTACGTGTGCCAGGCGCGCAAGCCGCTGTGCCACCAGTGTGCGGTGGCGCACACCTGTGACTTTCAGCCCAAAACACGCGCATGACGCGGCGCGCGCCAGCCCTCCCCTGGCTGGAGCCAGGCCAGGCCTTTCCACCGCTGAGCAGCGCCTGGGGCGCACACGACCCGGCCCCCGGCCTGCTGGCCGCTGGTGGCGCGCTGAACGTGACCACCCTCGTGGCAGCGTATTCACAGGGCATTTTTCCCTGGTACAGCGAGGGCCAGCCCATTCTGTGGTGGAGCCCCGACCCGCGCATGGTGCTGCAGGTGGCCGACTTCCGCCTGCACGACTCGCTGCGCAAACCCCTGTTCAGCGGGCTGCGCCAGCAACGCGTCGAAATCCGTTTCGACCACGATTTTTCGGCGGTGATCCGGCACTGTGCGGCCACGCCCCGCCACGGCCAGCACGGCACCTGGATACTGCCGGAGATGGTGGCCGCCTACGAGGCCCTGCACCGCGCCGGCCACGCGCACAGCGTGGAGACCTGGTGGGACGGCGAGCTGGCCGGCGGCCTGTATTGCGTCAACCTGGGTGGCATGGTGTTTGGCGAGTCGATGTTCAGCCACCGCAGCAACGCCTCCAAGATGGCGCTGGCGGGCCTGGTGGCCTTTTGCCGCCACCACGGCATCACCGCCATCGACTGCCAGCAAAACACCGCCCACCTGGCTTCGCTGGGTGCCCGTGAAATCGCTCGCAGCGACTTTGCCCACCATGTGCATGGCGCGCTGGCAACACCGGCACCGGCGTGGCGCTTCTTGTCCGTATACTGGAAACATCTCTTGCCCGCACACGAGCCCACGTGACGCATCCCAAAGAGCTTCCCCTTCAGGCGCTGCAGTTCTACGCCACAGCGCCCTACCCTTGCAGCTACCTGGACGGCCGACAGGCGCGTTCCCAGGTGGCCACCCCCAGCCACCTCATCCACAACGACGCCTACTCGGACCTCGTGGCGCGCGGCTTTCGCCGCAGCGGCATGTTCACCTACCGCCCTTACTGCGATGGCTGCAGCGCTTGCGAGCCGCTGCGGGTGAAGGTGAACGACTTCAAGCCCAGCCGCAGCCAGAAGCGGGCCCACGCCCGGCACGGCCACCTGCAAACCCGCGTGCTCAAGCTGTGTTTTGTGCCCGAGCACTACCAGCTCTACCTGCGCTACCAGAACCACCGCCACGCTGGCGGCGGCATGGACCACGACAGCATCGACCAGTACACCCAGTTCCTGCTGCAAAGCCGTGTCAATTCGCGCCTGGTGGAGTTTTTCGAGCCCGCCACCGAACAGCGGCCGGCCGAGCTCAAGATGGTGTCCATCGTCGATGTGCTCAACGACGGCATTTCAGCCGTCTACACCTTCTTCGAGCCCGAAACCCGCGCCAGCTATGGCACCTACAACGTGTTGTGGCAGATCGAGCAGGCGCGCAGCCTGGGTCTGCCCCACGTCTACCTGGGCTACTGGATCGAACAAAGCCCCAAGATGCGCTACAAGGCCTTGTTCGAGCCCCACGAAATCCTGCGCGACGGGCAGTGGCAGGCTGCGGTCTGATCGGTCACGAGTTCGGCGAGATTTGGGCGAAACGTCAATGGGAACGAGATTTCATCTCGTAAAATACGGCGACTCCTAGCCGCCATGACCAAACGCTCAGACACCCTCCCCAGCCACCCCAGCGTCCAGGTGATTGAACGTATGTTCAATCTGCTCGAGGTGCTGGCATCGCGCGAAGAAGCTGTCTCGCTGAAGGAAATCAGCGAAAAGACGGGCCTGCACCCGTCCACCGCACATCGCATCCTCAATGACCTCACCATCGGCCGCTTTGTCGACCGACCCGAAGCCGGCGCCTACCGGCTGGGCATGCGCCTGCTGGAACTGGGCAACCT
>DASUIK010000326.1:0-6270 GCA_036279795.1 Burkholderiaceae bacterium
GTACCGCGTGTCTGCCTCCGTTCCCGACGACTCCCACCGCATGACCCCGCTGGAGCGGCGCGCCAGCGCCTCGCTGGCGGCCATCTTTGCGCTGCGCATGCTGGGCCTGTTCCTGGTGCTGCCTGTGTTCGCGCTGGAAGCGCGGCGCTTGCCCGGCGGCGACGACCCCGCCCTGGTGGGCCTGGCCATGGGCCTCTATGGCCTCACCCAGGCCGTGCTGCAAATGCCGCTGGGCATGGCGTCCGACCGCTGGGGCCGCAAGCCAGTCATCCTGGCCGGCCTGGCGGTGTTTGCGCTGGGCAGCGCGCTGGCGGCCTGGGCGCCCAGCGTGCACTGGCTGGCGGCCGCACGCGCGCTGCAGGGCGCCGGCGCCATTTCGGCGGCGGTCACCGCGTTTCTGGCCGATGTCACCCGCGATCAGGTGCGCACCAAAGCCATGGCCCTGGTGGGCGCGAGCATCGCGCTCATGTTTGCGCTGTCGCTGGTGCTGGCACCGTGGCTCGCCGCGCGCATCGGGCTGTCCGGGCTGTTTGCCCTGACGGCGGCCCTGGCCCTGGGCGGCATGGCCGTGGTGGCCTGGGTGGTGCCACCCGAACCGCCGCAACACAAGGACGCCGGGCGGGGTGGCCTGCGCGAGGTGCTGGTCCACGGCGGCCTGCTGCGCCTGAACCTGGGCGTGTTCGTGCTGCACGCGGTGCAACTGGCCATGTGGATGGTGGTGCCGGCCTTGTTGGTCAAGGCCGGGTTGCCGGCGGCCTCCCACTGGCAGGTGTATTTGCCGGCCATGTTGGTGTCGCTGCTGGTCATGGGCGGTGGCCTGTTCCGCCTGGAGCGCAAGGGTTACCTGCGCGCGGTGTTTCTGCTGGCCATTGGCCTGATCGTGCTGGCACAAGTGGGTTTCTTGTGGAGCGAGGGCGCACCGTCGGTGCCCCTCCTGGCAACGCTGCTGTGCGTGTTTTTTGTGGGCTTCAACACCCTGGAAGCCACCCAGCCGAGCCTGGCGTCACGGCTGGCGCCCGCCACCCACCGGGGCACCGCCCTGGGCATTTACAACACCCTGCAATCGCTGGGCTTTTTTGCCGGTGGTGCGGTCGGCGGCTGGCTGCTGCGCCAGCAAGGGGGCCACGCTGTCTTCATGGCCGCAGCGGCACTCACCCTGTTGTGGCTGGCCGTGGCCTGGGGCATGGCGCCCCAAGCGGCGCGCGGCGCGGCTGGCTCCTCAAGCCCGGGGCACTGAGGTTTTTTCCGCTTCTGGCGGCGACCGGTCCACCACACCTCGCAGCATGAGCTGCGACAAGCTGCTGTACAAAGGCCGGCTGATCATGCGCGACACCAGGCTGGCCAGCAAGGCCGCCGCCATCAGGCTGAGCACCATGCCATGACCGTCGGTCATCTCCATGACGATGATCATGGCGGTGATGGGGGTCTGTGTGACCGCCGCCAGGAATGCGGCCATGCCGATGGCAATAAGGGCCTGCAGATGGGGTGAGCCGGTCAGCCAGGCAACGTCGGCACCCACGCCGGCGCCAAGCGACAGGCTGGGACCAAATATGCCCCCCGGCACACCCGACCAGGCCGACAACCACGAGGCGATGAACTTGAGCCAGGTGAACAGCACGGGCGTGTGGGCCTCGGCCGATGGCAAGGCCAGCAGCTCCCGCGTGTGGTCGTGGCCTCCGCCCAACGCCGTGCCGCCGCTGACGAAGCCAATCAGCGCCACGACAAAGCCACACGCCGCCGCAAAACGCACCGGGTACTTGCGTCGGAACGCACAGAAACGGTCGGGCAGGCCGGTGAAAGACACGATCAAGAGCCGGGCCAGCAAGCCACCCAACAAGCCGCACACCACCGCCACCAGCAAGGCCGGCGGAAACAGCGCCCACCACGAGACCCCCTCGGCGCGCACCCGCCCGAAGTAGGACAGGTTGCCAAACACAGACACCGCCACCAGTCCCGACACCACGATGGCGGCCAACATGAGGCCACTGCTGCGCTGCTCCAGGCGGCGGCTCAACTCCTCGATGGCGAACACAATGCCGCCCAACGGGGTATTGAATGACGCGGCAATGCCCGCCGCACCGCCAGCCACCAGCAGCTCACGCTCGCTGATGGCCGTGCGCGCTGACAGGTAGTGGCGCGCGTGGTGCATGACCCCGGCCGCCACCTGCACCGACGGCCCCTGACGCCCAATGGACAAGCCCGCCAGCAAGCCTCCCGACACGCCCAGCACCTTGGCCAGGCTGATGCGCAACGCCACAAAACGCCCGCGCGACGTCGCGGGCACTTCGGGCGCAAGCGCACACATCACCTGCGGCACGCCCGAGCCAGAGGCGGCCGGGGTCCAACGGCGCACGGCCCAGACCACCGCCGCGGTCAGCACAGGGGTCCACAGCAAAGGCGCCCAGGCAGCCCCTGAACGCAACCGCTCGAACCACGCATAGGCCGAATCGGCCAACCAGGTGAAGGCCACGACCACGAGCCCAGACAAGATGGCGAAGGCAATCACCACGGCGCGGTCCAGCCACTGCCGACCGTCACCCACCTCCTGACGCAGGTTGTGCAGAAAATCTGGATGCCGTCTCATTGGGGCGAGTTTAGGGCTGGTGGGCGCAAGCAGCTGACAACGCCCGACCCAGTTGCGGCACAATTGCCTGTCTATCCTCAGGGCATTCCTCATGGCATCCGTCAACAAAGTCATCCTCGTCGGCAATTGCGGCCGCGACCCCGAAATCCGTTACCTGCCCTCGGGCGGCGCCGTGGCCAACATCAGCATCGCCACCACCAGCCGTCGCAAGGACCGCAATTCCGGCGAATTCATCGAAGAAACGCAGTGGCACCGCGTCACGTTCTTCGAGCGCCTGGCTGAAATCGTGGGTGAATACGTCAAAAAGGGGACCCAGGTCTATGTCGAGGGTCGCCTGACCTACCGGAAATACACCGACAAGGACGGTATCGAGAAGACTGCGACTGACATCATTGCGTCGGAAATGCAACTGCTGGGCGGTCGCCAGGGCATGGGCGGCCCCAGTGACGAAGGCGGCGGCGGTGGCTACAGCCGCCCGGCGGCTGCTCCCCGCGCGGCCGCGCCCGCCGCTGCGCCGCGCCAGCCAGCCGCACGCCCAGCGCCCGCCAGCAGCGGTTTTGAAGACATGGACGACGACATCCCGTTCTGACGGGCAACCCGCTTCGGCGGGTTTTTTTTCGCCTCATCTCCCACCGCGTTTTCCCACCCTGCACCATGCTCTACACAGAATCCAAGGAAAGAAGTGCCGAACTGCTGCGCGCCGTGCTGGCACTGATGAACCAACACAGCGCCGCCTTCAACCCGGTCACCTACGCTGTCTGCTACGAGTACATGGCGGGCATCAACAGCCGGCTCAACCAGGCGTTTGACCACTTCACCCGCACCGAACCCCGCCTGAGCGACGACACCATGGCGCGCCTGTACCGCGAGCACATCGCCGGCATCGACGACAAGACCATGGAGCGCATCAGCGGCGACATGCAGCGGGTGATGGCGGGCATGTCGGAGAGTGCGGCGCGCACCGGCAACGAGGCGGGCGACTTCACCCAACACCTGGCGGGCCTGTCTCAGGCACTTCAGTCAAGCGACACGGAACGGCTGAACCTGCACCTGGGACAGGCTTTGCAACAGACTGAGGCCATGCGCAGCTCGGCCGCCGCCTTGCAGGCGCAGGTGAACGCGAGCCGGCGCGAGATCGAACAGTTGCGCAGCGACCTGCAGCGCGCGCGCGAGGACGTGTTTGTGGACGCGCTGACCCGCGTGCTCAACCGCAAGGGCCTGGACCACAAACTGGGCCAGCTGCTGCGCACGCCCCCCAACACGGGGACACAACACGCGCTGGTGATGCTGGACATCGACCACTTCAAATCCATCAACGACGGCCACGGCCACCTGATGGGCGACCGCGTGCTGAGTGCCCTGGGCGAGTTGCTCAAACAATCCGTGGGCGAGGCCGGCAGCACGGTGGCACGTTATGGCGGCGAGGAGTTCGCCATCCTGCTGCCCCACGCCACACCAGCGCTGGCACAAGAAGTGGCGGAACGGGTGCGCCTGCGCACCAAGGGGCTCAAGATTCGCCACAAACAGACCAACGAAGTGGTCTTGACCCTCACGCTGTCGGCCGGCGTGGCCACCTTGCAGCGGGGCGACGACGCACCGGCATGGATCGCCCGGGCCGACAAGGCGCTGTACCACGCCAAGGAAAGCGGGCGGGACCGGGTGGGCATGGCCGCCTGACACACCAGAAGACACCGTGCGCCTGTTCACCGCCTTGACCCTGGCGCTGGCCACCACCCTGTGGGGTTGTGCTCAGCCACCGCCGGCCCACACGGAGGCGCCACCACAGGTCGCCACCTGTCCCAAGGACGTGCCGGCCGACACCCGTTGCCTGCGCGGGGTGGACTCTGCTGGCGCGCCCTACCTCATCATGTTGCCCGCGCAGTGGAACCGGGTGCTGGTGGTGCATGCCCACGGTGGCCCCGCCCTGGGGGCACCCCAGGCCAGCCGTGCCGATGAGGATGCCCAACGCTGGGCCATCACCGTGCGCGCAGGCTACGCGTGGGCCGGTTCGGTGTTCCGTCAGGGTGGGGTGGCGGTGCGTTCGGCGGCCGAAGACACCGAACGCGTGCGACGCATCTTCGTCCAACACGTGGCCCAGCCCCGGTACACGCTGCTGCATGGCCAATCCTGGGGGGCCAGCGTGGCGGCCAAGGCGGCCGAAATGTACGCGGCACCTGGCCAGCGTTCGCCCTACGACGCGGTGCTGCTCAGCAGCGGCGTGTTGGCCGGCGGCACCCGCTCCTACGATTTCCGGCTGGACCTGCGGGTGGTCTACCAGCACCTGTGTGGGAACCACCCCTTGCCCACCGAGCCGCCCTACCCGCTGTGGATGGGCTTGCCCGCCAACAGCACGCTCACGCGTGCCGAACTGGGCAGGCGCGTCGACGCCTGCCTGGGCGTGCGACAAACAGTGGCGCAGCGCACACCGGAACAATCGCGCAAACTCAAGACCCTGGTGGACGTGATCCGCATCCCCGAGTCGTCGGTGCTCGCGCACCTGAACTGGGCCACGTGGCACTTCCAGGACATCGCCCAACACCGCACCGGCGGCGGCAACCCTTTCCGCAACGACCGCGTGCGCTACCAGGGCTCCGACGAGGATGCGACGCTCAACGCCAGCGTGTTGCGCTACCGTGCCGACCCACAGGCCACCGCACGTTTTGCGGCCGATACCGACCTCAACGGGCGCATCGGCGTACCCGTACTCACGGTGCACGGTATCCACGACGCCACGGCTTTTGTGGAGTTGGAGCATGCCTTCCGCCAAACCATGGAGCAGGCTGGGCAGGGCGGCCGGCTGGTGCAGGTGTTCAGCGACCACGCAGACCACAGCTACCTCAGCGACCCCACCTACGTGGCCCTCTTCGAAGCGCTGTTGCGGTGGGTGACGGACGGCGAGAAGCCCACACCCGCGACCCTGGCCCAGCGGTGCCGCCACTTCGAAGCGAACTTCGGGGCGGGCTGTCGCCTGCAACCCGGCTACCAACCCCCGCCGCTGAGCAGCCGCGTGGCGCCGCGGGACTGATCAGGCGAAATCCGCCGCCTCGGTGTCGATGACACCCCCGCCCAGGCACACCTCGCCGTCGTACAGCACCGCCGACTGCCCCGGCGTGACAGCCCATTGGGCCTCGCTGAAATCCAGGCGGAAGCCCCGCTCGCCCTCGGGCGCAAATCGGCACGGCGCATCGCTCTGCCGGTAACGCGTTTTGGCGGCCATGTTGCCAGCCGATGGCGGCACGCCAGCCACCCAGCTCGCGTCCTGCGCCCGCAGGGTGGGCGACAACAGCCACGGGTGGTCGTGGCCTTGCACCACCCACAAGGTGTTCTTGGCCACGTCCTTGCGCGCCACGAACCACGGCGCGTGTTCGCCGCCGCCACGCTGTGCGCCTTTTTCCTTCACGCCACCAATGCCCAAGCCCTGGCGCTGGCCCAGGGTGTAGAAGCTCAGGCCCTGGTGCTGGCCAATGGTGCGGCCTTTGTCGTCCTTGATCGGGCCGGGCTCTTTGGCGATGTAGCGGTTGAGAAAGTCGCGGAACGGCCGCTCCCCGATGAAACAAATGCCGGTGCTGTCCTTCTTCTTGGCGTTGGGCAGGCCAATCTCGGCCGCGATGCGGCGCACCTCGGTCTTGTGCAGTTCACCCACGGGAAACAGGGTCTTGCTCAGCTGCGCCTGGTTGAGGCGGTGC
>DASUIK010000327.1:0-7125 GCA_036279795.1 Burkholderiaceae bacterium
CACCTGAGCATGCAGGCGAGGCAGTTGGTGGTCAGCACCGAGGCCGACCTGAAAGACATGAGCTGGGTGTTTCCGCTGGCCACGGCGAGCCGATTCGAGGTGCTGACGGGTCGCGCCAGCGTGCGCCGCGAGGCCACAGAATGGGTCGTCACTGCCGATACGGGAGACAAGCTGGTGGTCAACATCTGGTCGGCCAGCGCAGCGCGCTGAAGCGCTGCACGCGTGTCATGCCGAGGCGTGTTTTTTGGTGTGCCTGGCACGTTCAACCAGGTGAACAATCTGTGCTGCTGCCAGCAAGGTGACGGGGTGATCGGTGCAGCCCCGGCGTGGCGCCACATAGCGCGACATCTCGCGCAGACGGTCAAGCCGGCCCATGCTGCCTTCGGCCAACAACGCCACCAGCAAGTTCTCCAGAGCCACCACGCGGTAGCGCAGGTGGTCCCATTCCACCCAGGTCACCAAGGGTGAGGCTTCAAGAGCGTCCGGAGGGTTGGCAGAGGCCATGTTCTCATTGGCTGCAGCATCGCCGTCTGTGAGGTGAGCAGGAGCGGCAGCACTGCGATCGGGCGGGGTGTAGTCCATGTCGGTGTTCCTTGGTGGCCAAGATGCGCCAACGGTTTTGCCGGCGCCTCAAGCGCAGGTTAGGGGCCTTCACGACCCGCCGTCCGTTCGCTATCGAACATGCCCCACGTGCAAACGGCCCTCCCGGCCTTGAGCCGAAAGGGTTCGTTTCCGCACAGACCCGAACGCCATCTGTGGGCTCAATGCTCAAACGGTGTGGACACGGGCTCCTGCCCGCGTTGACACCCGCGCTGGTGCAGCGCTTGTGCACCGCCCACAGGTCCCACCATGAACCACCCTGCCCCACCGACATGCGTCATCACGCAGCGCCCTGCAGCGCGTCACATGGCCCCCCGGCCCGCGCGAGCACCCACCGACCAGCCCACAACGCCCACGGTGGACAGGTCGAACGCGCCCACCACACGGCCGGTGCTGCACCTGCGCCGTACACCCGATCTCAGCCCGCCACAACATTGAGCCGTTCTGACATGAAACGCCGTTCACACCGCAGCGACCGCGCCCAGTATGTCAGCGTGCGCATGATGATCGGCAACGACGTCTACAACCACGAGACCGACGAACTCGGCACCATCCAGGACATCGTGATGGACATGCACAGCGGACAAATCGGTTTTGCCGTTTTGCGCTGCCATGTGGACGACGCGGTGAGCGACAAGTTGGTGGCCGTGCCATGGTCCAAGCTGATGTTGGACGTGCGGCTGCATTGCTTTTTTCTCGACCTGAGCAAGGACCGGCTGAGAGCGGCCCCGGCCCTGGATGTGACCCGCTGGCCAGCCTTGGCTGCGCTGGGCTGGCCGCAAGCCAGCCCCATGTCTGCCGGCACATCGACGCCCTGACCGGCCAACGCTGCACCTGCAAACGGAAACTTATCCATCGTGTGCCAGCGCCGTCCCGCACTGCGCCGTTGCCTTATGCCCAGCCCATTTTCGTTCAGTGCACCAGGCGCTCGTACACCCGCAGGTTGCTTTCGTAACAGCTGCAGGCTTGCTGCTGCAAGCCTGCTCTGTTGACCACCGTGAGCTCGCCGCGGTGGTAACCGATCAGGCCCTGCCGCTGCAGTGCACCGGCGGCCACCGTGACGCCGACCCGGCGCACACCCAACATGAATGCGAGAAATTCCTGCGTGACGTGGAAGGTGTCTCGCTCCGCGCGGTCCTGGCTCATGAGCAACCAACGCGCCAGCCGTGGGCCAATTTCGTGGAATCGCTCACAGGCGGCCCCCAGGGTCAGCTGCTCAAAACGGAACGCCAGGTAGCGGGCCACGACCTGCCGCAAGCGCGCGCTCTCGGCCAGGGCGTCCTGGAACAGCGCCGCTTTGAGGCGCCACGCCCGGCCACTGCCCTGCACCACCACACGCCAACGCGCGCTGCTGTGGCCCAACAAAAGTTCGGCGCCCAACATGCCCTCGCACCCCACCATGCCCACCTCCAGCCCCGGTCGACCATCGACCTCGACCACCAGCGACACAAAACCCTCGGTCGGGAAGTAGACGTGGCGCGTGCGTACCGCCGCCTCGTTCAACACCTCGGAGAGTGTCATCTCAACCAACTCACACCGATCAACCAGCCGCTTGCGCTCCACGCGTCCCAGCAGCTGGATCAAATGGTTTTCGTTGTGGGACATGGGGGCTTTCTGCCAGAGGGCATGGGGCTGGCTGGCCAGCGGTGTGGCAGTGTCCGCCCCGACCCGGTGTTGCACCGTCTGCCAGCGCACACAGTCGGCCGCGCGGCCCTTGGCCGCTCAGGTGGCGATCATGTCGGGCAACAGGCGGTCGTATTCCTTTTTCACCACGCTGTAGCACTCGCACGTGCGGCGTTCCAGGCCGGGGCGGTCCAGCACCTTGATGCGACCGCGCGCATAGCTGATGAGGCCCGCCCGCTGCAGCTTGAGCGCACCTTCGGTGACCCCTTCGCGCCGCACGCCCAGCATGTTGGCGATGAGCTCCTGGGTCATGGCCAGATCGCTGCTGCCTTCGAGCCGGTCCAGGCTCAGCAGCAGCCAGCGGCACAGCTGCTGGTCCAGCGAGTGGTGGCGGTTGCACACCGCCGTTTGGGACATCTGGGCGATCAGTGCCTGGGTGTAGCGCAGCATGAGGTGCAGCACCGGGCCTGAGCGCGCGAATTCCTCTTTAACGATGTGGGCACGCATGCGCAGTGCGCGCCCGGCGCTCTGCACCACCGCGCGGCTGGTGCTCGATTCACCGCCCATGAAAATGGCGATGCCCACCACGCCTTCGTTGCCCACCACGGCGATTTCGGCCGAGGCGCCATTCTCCAGTACATACAACAGCGAGACGATGGCATCGAGCGGGAAATGCACGTGCTTCACATGTGTACCCGACTCGAACACGACATGCCCCAGCGGCAGTTCAACCAGTTCGAGGTGCGGCTGCCATCGTTCCCACTCCGCATCGGGCAACGAAGCCAGCAGGTGGTTGCGCATGTGGTTGGGAGGGCGAGGTATGAGTCGGTCAGGCATGGTGTGGACGTGTGGCGGGTGAGCACGGACAAGCCAAGGGAGTGCGGCTTCAATGTAGCCACCTCAGTGCCGACTGTATGTTCGATAGCGTACAGAGTCCAACCCGCCCGTGCACCCAGCGTTCGCCAGCGAACAGACCCTCGGCACCGGCACGGCTACAACAGGTTCCCGCTGTCCTCCCGTCAGCCCACGCATCCAACCAGGAGCTGCACGTGCCCACCACCCCATCGCTTGCCCCCACCACGGCTCCTCGCTGGAGCACCTCATCGCAGGGGGCACCTGCCACCCCGTCGGAGCAAGACAAGCGCGCGCTGGTGGACCACCTCTGCCTGTGCAGCACACAGCGTGGCCACATGCACATGCTGGGCGTGGGCGTCGGCTGGCTGCATGCGTTGCTGGGCGGACGCGCGGTCACCACTTGCACCCTGGCGGGCCTGCTGGTGCTGGGCGGATGGTTGGTGCGGTAGGGCATGCGGTGGCACAGGCTCGATCGGCGCCAAACGCTGGCCCAGTGGCTACCGGCCGATTTGCTGCGTGTGCTGGATACCCGTGCAGGCGTGGCCTTGCCACCCATACGGTCGGAAATCTTCGGCGCCAGTCGCTTTGAACAACACGGCCGCAGCCTGGCCACCACCCACCAGGCGCGCCGCCCCTCGTTCACACAGGGCACCTTCTACCCTCGCCTGCAGGACAACATTCGCAGCCTGCGCAGCGCGCACGGCTACATCGCCAGCGACGCGCTGGCCGGGCGCGACATCGGTCCGGCGGCCGAGTGGCTGCTCGACAACTTCCACCTGATCGAAAGCCAATGGCGCGAAGTCCGGGCCGGCCTGCCCGCGCGCTACTACCGCGCGCTGCCGGTGTTGCAGAACCCGCCCCTGGTGGGCCTGCCCCGCATCTACGGCGTGGCCTGGGCCTTTGTGGCCCACACCGACAGCGCCTTCGACGCCGCGCTGTTGCAGCGTTTCCTCAACGCCTACCAGGACGAGCGCGAACTCAGCCAGGGCGAGCTGTGGGCCTTGCCCACCACCCTGCGTGTGGTGCTGATTGAAAACCTGCGCCGTCTGGCCGACCGCATTGCCAGCCACAAGGCCGCCCGCGAAGTGGCCACGCTGTGCGCCAGCCAGATGGGCACGCTCACGGTGGACGGCGTGTGGGCCGTGCGCGAGCGGATGGCGCGACGCGGCGTCGGCGAGGTGTTTGTGGTGCAGCTGTTGCAGCAACTCGCCTCGCACGGCACCACACCACCCGGTGCGACACTCACCCAGGTGCGCCACCGTTTGGCCAGCGAGGTGCCCGACCTGGGCGCGCTGCTGACCCAGCAGCACATGGACCAGGCGGCGGACCACCTGAGCATGGGCAACGCGGTGACGGCGCTGCGCACCATTGGCGCGGCCGACTGGCCCGACATCGTGGCCCAGACCAGCCGCGTGATGCGGGTGATGCTGGGCTCGCCCATGTTCGCCGCCGAGGACGAGGCCACCCGCAACAAGACGCTGCATGCGATCGAACGCCTGTCGGCGGACAGCGCGCAAGCCGAGTCGGCGGTGGCACGCACGCTGCTGGGGGCCATGGCAGGCGCACCCGGCGACGCCGCTCTGGCCGGCCACTGGCTCGAAGGCGCCGGCCGCCCGGCCCTGGAGCAGCAACTGGGCACACGGCATCTGCTGCCCCGAGGCTGGCGCCAGCAGGCCCAGATCCCACGCACCCACGCCTATTTCGGCACCCTGCTGCTGGGCACCTTGCTGGTGATGGCACAACTGAGCGCCCACGCCATGGCCCCGGGCAACGGCTGGGTGCATGGGTTGACGACCGCGCTGGCGGTGCTGCTGATGGCCTTGCCCGCGTCCGAGGCCGTGGTGGCGCTGGTCAACCGCCTCATCAGCGAGGCCTCGCCACCGGCCCACCTCTCGCGCCTGCGCCTGACCGATGGCATCCCCGCCAGCGCCCAAACCCTGGTGGTGGTGCCGGCGCTGCTGAACCACACCACCGGCATCGATGCCCTGGTGCACCGCCTGCTGTTGCACCACCTGGGCAACTGCGAAGCGCACGTGCAGTTCGCCTTGCTGAGCGACTGGTGCGACGCCGACACCGCACAGCGGCCGGACGACAACCGCTTGTTGGCCCACGCCACCGAAGCGCTCACCGCACTCAACCACAGCCACCCACCCGCGCCCGGCCAACCCCCGCGTTTTCTGCTGCTGCACCGGGCACGCACACACAGCACCACCCAGAACAAGTGGCTGGGCTGGGAGCGCAAACGCGGCAAGCTCGAGCAACTGGTGGCTGCGCTGAGCACCGGCACGCCAGGGCCGTTTTTTGACCTCGGCCCGCTGTCGCAACTGGCGCTCGGCACCCGCCACCTGCTGACGCTGGACAGCGACACCGGCTTGCCGCCGGGGCGCCTGCGCACCCTGGTGGGCGTGGCCGAACACCCGCAGAACCGACCCGTGCTCGCACCCGATGGCCGCCGTGTGGTGTCGGGCTACGGCATCCTGCAACCGCGCGTGGTGGCCCCGCTGCCCACGCAGGGCGCCGCCACGGCCTGGCAGTGGCTGTTCGCCAGCCTGCCCGGGCTGGATCCCTACAGCGCCATGTCCTCCGACGTGTACCAGGACGTGTTCGACGAAGGCAGCTTCACCGGCAAGGGCCTGCTGCATGTGGCCACGCTGCAAGCGGTGCTGGGCGGACGCCTGCCCACCGACCAGGTGCTCAGCCACGACCTGCTGGAAGGCGCGCTGGTGCGGTGTGCGGTGGTGAGCGACGTCACCCTGATCGAGGCCGACCCGACCCACGCCGACGCCGCCGCGTCGCGCCTGCACCGCTGGACCCGGGGCGACTGGCAGCTGCTGCCCTTTGTCCTGGACGTCCGTCGCTGGCCGCTGGGCGCCATCAACCGCTGGAAGTTGTGGGACAACTTGCGCCGCTCGCTGGTGGCGCCCGCCTGCCTGGCGCTGCTGGTGTTGGCCCTGGCAGGCCACGGGCTGTTGTTGGGTGCGGCCCTGGCGCTGACCCTGGTGGCCTACGCGGGCGGCCCCTTGATCGGCGCGCTGGCCGGCGCCCTGCCCGCCCACCGGGGGCTGGTGAACGCCCGTTTTGTGCAAGCCAGTGCACTGGACGTGTTGCGCGCCGTTGCCGGTGGCCTGTGGCACCTGGCCTTGTTGCCCCAGCACGCCCTGCAGGCGCTGGACGCGGTGCTGCGCACCCTGCACCGGCTGCGGGTGAGCCGCCAACAGCTGCTGGCCTGGACCACCGCCGACGCCGCCCAGGCCGCCCTCAGCCCCCACCTGGGCGCCACGGTGTGGCGACACCGGGTCGGCCCGGGCCTGGCACTGCTGTTGGCGGGCGGGCTGTGGGCGTCGGGCACCGTAACGGGCGCCCCCGCGCTGGCCCTGCTGGGCCTGTGGGCCGCCGCACCGCTGCTGGTGTGGCTGACCAACACCCCCTGGAAATGGATGGAGCGGCAGCCCACGCCCACTGCCACCGACGCCGCCTTCCTGCACGGCGTGGCGCGCGACACCTGGCGCCTGTTCGAGCGCTGTGTGGACGCCAACAACCACTTTCTGCCGCCCGACAACCTGCAGATCACCCCGCTGGAAGCCGTGGCCCACCGCACCTCGCCCACCAACATCGGGCTCTACCTGCTGAGCGTGGCCAGCGCACGCCAGTTTGGGTGGATAGGCACACAAGAGCTGCTGCAGCGCCTGGAAGCCACCCTCGCCACCCTGCTGCAGATGGAGCGTCACCGGGGCCACTTCCTCAACTGGTACGACACCCAGACCCTGTTGCCGCTGCTGCCGCGTTACGTCTCCACCGTGGACAGCGGCAACTTTTCGGCCCACCTGCTGGCCGTGGCCCAGGCCTGCCGGGCGCTGGCCGTGCAACCGCACGACCCCAAGGCCGCCGAGCAGGCGCGGCGCCGCTCGTTGCAGCGCCAGCACACCCAGCGCCAGCTGTTGCGCGGCCGCCAGGCGGCCGGGCACACCACGGTGGAGGCCGAACAGATGCGCTGGCTGCGCTGCGACCACGTGGCGCTGCGGCGCTCGGCCCGGCGCGATCAGCAGG
>DASUIK010000328.1:0-11140 GCA_036279795.1 Burkholderiaceae bacterium
ACCTGCGCGTCGGTTTGCCAGCGGTAGATGGGCAAGCCAAAGGTGGATTCGGTGATGAAAACATCGCAACGCACGGGCTCGAAGGCCGCACAGGTCGGGTCGGAGGCGACCTTGTAATCGCCACTGGCCACCCACACGCGGCCCGCGTGTTCCACCCGCACCTGGGCCGAGCCCAGCACGTGCCCCGCCGGGTGCAGCGAGACGCGCACGCCGTTGTGCTCCACCACATCGCCGTAGGCCAGCGGCTGCAGGGTGATATTGCCCAGGCGTGCGCGCAGTACCCCTTCCGAGACGGCGGTGGCCAGGTAGTGCCCATGGCCGGCGCGCGCGTGGTCGGCATGGGCGTGGGTGATGACAGCACGTTCCACTCGGCGCCAGGGGTCGATGTAAAAATCGCCCGGCGGGCAGTACAGGCCTTCGGGCCGCTGGACGATCAGGTCCTGCATCAGTATCTGTGGCCGGTCACAAACAGCGTGGCCCGCATGACCATGAAAGCCAGCCGGTCCAGGGCACGCTGCGGCCAAGGGCGCGCTGCCAGCTCGTGCGGCTGCAACGCCCTGCCCTCGTGCGTGACGATGTGGTCCAGGCGCTCATGCAAGGCCTTCGCAAACCCCTCGTCGGCGCTGACCACGTTGGCCTCACGGGCCAGCAGCAGGCTCAAAGGGTCAAGGTTGGTGGAGCCCACCGTGGCCCACCGCTGGTCCACCACGGCCACCTTGGCGTGCAGCGCGCTGGGCACGTATTCGTAAATTTCGATGCCGGCACGCAGCAGCTGGTGAAACACCGGCCGCGCCGCGTGGTACTGCATGAAGTGCTCGTACTTGCCCTGCAACAACAGGCGCACGCGCACCCCGCGCGCCACCGCCATGGTGAGCGCCCGGCGGAGCTTGCGCCCTGGAATGAAATAGGCGTTGGCGATGAGCACCTCGTGGTGCGATTCGCCAAGGGCCTTGAGGTAGGCACGCTCGATGTCGTGGCGGTGACGCAGGTTGTCCCTGAGCACCAGGGCCGCGTTGCCCGCGTGGGTTCCACGCGGGTCCTCCGATTCAAACAAGGACGAAAAATCACCCACCGGCGTCCCCGCGCGCAGGGCGTCCCAGGCGGCGCGGAACTCGCGCTGCCGCACCTTGCGCACCGCCTGCAAGCGCCACCACAGGCGCTCCATGGTTTCGGTCATGTCGGCCACCAGCGGGCCGCTGATCTGCAATGAGAAATCCAACCGGGGGTGGGTGAGCCGCCCCAACGCCACGTCGTCGAGGTCGTCGATGATGTTGATGCCACCACAGAAACCCACGCTGCCGTCCACCACACACAGCTTGCGGTGCAGGCGTCGCCAACTGCTGGGCAACGCCAGGCCCAATCGGCCCAGGGGCGCGTAGACACGCCAATACACACCCGCTTGGGCGAACCGCTGCTGCCATTCGGCCGGGATGTGGCGGGTGCCTATGCCGTCCACCACCAGCCGCACATGCACGCCACGCCGGGCGGCTCGCTCCATCGCCTCGGCCACTCGCAAGGCGCTGCCAGCAAATTCAAAGATATAGGTTTCCAGGTGCACCGACTGCACGGCTGCGTCCATGGCGGCCACCAGGGCAGGGAAAAACGCTTGTCCGCCCTGCAGCAACTGCAAGCGGTGGCCGGGTTGTGGGCGCGCGGGGCGCCAGTTGTCTGTGGCCGGCGACGCCATGGCACTCAGAACGACAACTCCGCCACCAGCGGCAGGTGATCGGACATGCGCGCCCAGGCCCGCCCATGTGGCACGTGGGCCGACACCGGCCGCAGGCCCCGCACGTAGATGCGATCGAGGTGCAGCAGAGGCAGGCGGGAGGGAAACGTGGGCAGGCGTATGCCGTCAAAGGTGCGCAAATCCAGATCGGCCATGGGCGCGAGCAGCTTGGCGCTCCAGTCGTTGAAATCGCCGGCCACCACCAGTGGTGCACCGGCCGGCACCTCGCGTTCAATGAACTGCCCCAAGCGCTGCACCTGGCGCTCGCGGCTGGCGTGGATCAGGCCCAGGTGCACTACCACCACATGCACCGGCCGCTGGGCAACATTCACCACCACGTGCAAGAGGCCACGCTGCTCAAAGCGGTGATCGGACACGTCGTGGTGGCCACTGGCCAGCACCGGCCAACGCGACAACAGGGCGTTGCCGTGTTCGCCGTGGCGGGTGAACGCGTTGGTGCGGTAGATGGCTTCGTAGCCTTCGGGCGAGAGGTAGTCAGCCTGCGCCTGCTCAGGCCAGTGCTGAAAACGCTTCTTGAGCTTGTGGTGGTGGCTGCGCACTTCCTGCAGGCAGACGATGTCAGCGTCGAGCTGCTCCACCGCATGGCCCAGGTTGTGGATTTCCAACCGGCGCGCCGGCCCCAGGCCCTGCACGCCCTTGTGGATGTTGTACGTGGCAACGCGAAAACTGTCCATCACACCATCATGCCACCCAGGCGGGGCAACCACAGGATGGCCTCGGCGTTGGACGGTGAAAAACAGCGCTCGGCCGCCTGCTCCCATGGCCACCAGCCCTGGGCCGTGTGCTCGCGCGGGTTCAGGCGCACGGCCAGCGGCGCCGGCACACACAGTCCGAACAGGCACTCGGTGTTGTGTGTGACGCCAGGGGCGTAGCGGTGGCGCCACTGGGGGTAAATCTCGTACACGTTCTCCAGCGCCCAATCGCGCAGGCGGTGGCCCGCAGCGCGTGCGTTCAACCCGGTTTCCTCTTCCACCTCGCGCGCGGCGGTATCCGCCCAGGCCTCCTCGGCAAAGTCCTTGGCGCCGGTCACCGACTGCCAGAAACCCGGCGCGTCGGCACGCTCGATCAGCAAGACCTGCAAGTCCGGGGTGTGGATGACCACCAGCACCGATTGCGGGATTTTGAAGGGACGCGACGTGACCATCTGGCGTTTGTAGCAGGTCGGGCTGGACTATCGACCAAACGCCCATCCGTCGCTAGGATAAGCAGCAAGTTTGCACACCCCATGTACGAGCTTCACTACCCCACGCTGAGCCTGATCGTCGCGATCGTCAATGGCGTGGCGATCCTGGTGATGCTCGCGCTGTGGCACATCAACCGCGATGTGCCCGGACCCGGCGTGTGGACCATGGCTGCCGTGCTCAGTGGCATGGGCTTTGTGGCCGTCATCCTGCGCCCCACCCTGGGTTCGCTCACCTCACCTGTCAACAACACCCTGCTGGTGGGAGCCGCGCTGCTGCAGATCGAAGGACTGCTGCGTTTCAAGCGCATGCCCCAGGCCGGTGGCCGGTGGGGTTGGTGGGCTCCGGTGATGGCCTTGGTGGTCGCGACGTCCGTGACCTACGCCGACCAGGCACGCATGCGTTACCTCATCCTGGACCCTGTGGTGGCACTGGTGTTGCTGGCAACGGCGGTGCTGCTACTGTGGCGCACCTCGGGCCACTGGCGTGCGCTGTATGGGGTGTGCGCCGCCTTCGTGGCCCTGGCGGGCCTGGTCCTGGTGTTGCGTGCGGTCTTGGCATGGCAGTCGCCACCCGACACACCCATGCAAGACCACCCTGTGATGGGCCCCGTATTCCTGCTGCTGCTCACGCACAATCTGGCGTGGATTTGTGGCATGAGCTTGGCGGTGAACTTGAGTGTGCAAGAGCGCCTGCATCAACTGGCGCTCAACGACCCATTGACCGGCCTGGCCAACCGCCGCCAGCTCGACGACTTTGCCGCGCAGGCGTTGAAGCGGGCACAACGACGCAGCGATCACTTGGCAGTGATCTTGCTCGACCTGGACGGTTTCAAACGCCTCAACGATCACCACGGGCACGCCGCTGGCGATGGCGTGTTGCGTGAAGTTGCGCGGCGCCTTCGACAAGTGACACGCGACACCGACCTGGTGGCGCGCCTGGGCGGTGATGAATTTGTGGTGCTGATCGAAGCCGACAGCCGCAGCGCCGTGCTGGCGGCCGCAGCACGCGTGAGAGCGGCACTGGACGCCTCGCCCCTCTTCGATGGCCCGCCCACGCCGGTGGGCGTGAGCATGGGACTCGCCTGCTACCCGGACGACGGCGATAACTTGGTGGCCCTGCTGCGCGAGGCCGATGCTCGGATGTACGGAGAGAAACGAGAGCGATCAAGCACACGGTCCATGGACAGCGTGCACGACTGAACCCCTGCTTTCGGGGGCTGCACCTCGCAGATCGGTGTACCCAATCGCTCCGTGTCTTCAAACGAAGACACGGACATCCGCCAACAAACTCAGGCCTTGACAGCGTCCGGGTTGCGCAGGCGGATGTGCAGCTCGCGCAGCTGCTTCTCGTCCACCGGCGACGGTGCTTGCGTGAGCAGGCACTGGGCGCGTTGGGTCTTGGGGAAAGCGATCACGTCGCGGATGGACTCGGCGCCGGTCATCAGGGTGATGATGCGGTCCAGACCGAAGGCCAGGCCACCGTGCGGCGGCGCGCCGTACTGCAGCGCGTCGAGCAGGAAACCGAACTTGAGCTGCGCGTCCTCAGGGCTGATCTTGAGGGCGTCGAACACCTTCTGCTGCACGTCAGCGCGGTGGATACGCACCGAGCCACCGCCGATTTCCCAACCGTTGAGCACCATGTCGTAGCCCTTGGCGATGCACTTCTCGGGCGCGGTCACCATCCAGTCCTCGTGGCCGTCCTTGGGCGCGGTGAAGGGGTGGTGCACGGCCGTCCAGCGGTCTTCTTCCTCGTCGTGTTCGAACATGGGGAAGTCCACCACCCACATCGGCGCCCAGCGCTGCTCGAAGAAACCCTTCTTCTTGCCCAGCTCGCTGTGACCGATCTTGATGCGCAGCGCGCCGATGGCGTCGTTGACGATCTTGGCCTTGTCGGCACCGAAGAACAGGATGTCGCCGTCCTGCGCGCCGCTGCGGGCGAGGATTTGCTGCAGCGCGGCGTCGTGGATGTTCTTGACGATGGGTGACTGCAGGCCATCCCGGCCCTTGGCCAACTCGTTGACCTTGATCCAAGCCAGGCCCTTGGCACCGTAGATTTTGACGAACTCGGTGTAGGCGTCGATCTCGCTGCGGCTCATCTCGGCGCCACCGGGCACACGCAGGGCCACCACACGGCCGTTCTTCATTTGAGCGGGCGCGCTGAAGACCTTGAAGTCCACGTCGGCCATGACGTCGGTCAATTCGGTGAATTCGAGCTTGACGCGCAGGTCAGGCTTGTCCGAGCCATAGCGGTGCATGGCTTCGCTGTAGGCCATGACCGGGAACTCGCCCAGATCGATGTCCAGCACGTTCTGGAACACGGTCTTGATCATGCCCTGGAACATGTCGCGGATCTCCTGCTCGGTGAGGAAGGAGGTCTCGATGTCGATCTGGGTGAACTCGGGCTGTCGGTCGGCGCGCAGGTCTTCGTCGCGGAAGCACTTGGTGATCTGGTAGTAGCGGTCAAAGCCGGCGACCATCAGCAACTGCTTGAACAGCTGGGGCGACTGCGGCAGCGCGAAGAACTGCCCGTCGTGCACGCGGCTGGGCACCAGGTAGTCGCGCGCGCCTTCGGGCGTGCTCTTGGTGAGCATGGGGGTTTCGATGTCGACGAAGCCGTTGGCGTCGAGGAACTTGCGCACCTCCATGGCCACCTTGTAGCGCAGCATCAGGTTGCGCTGCATGTAGGGGCGGCGCAGATCAAGCACGCGGTGGGTGAGGCGGGTGGTTTCCGACAGGTTGTCGTCGTCCAGCAGGAACGGCGGCGTGACCGAGGGGTTGAGCACGTTCAGCTCGTGGCACAGGATCTCGATCTTGCCGCTCTTGAGGCTGTCGTTGGCCGTGCCTTCGGGACGTGCACGCACCAGGCCGGTGATCTGCACGCAGAACTCGTTGCGCACGCCTTCGGCGGTTTTGAACATGTCGGCGCGGTCGGGGTCGCACACCACTTGCACATAACCTTCGCGGTCGCGCAGGTCGACAAAAATCACACCACCGTGGTCGCGGCGGCGGTTGACCCAGCCGCACAAGGTCACGGTCTGGCCCATCAGGGCTTCGGTCACCAGACCGCAGTAGTGGGTACGCATCGCCATGGCTGTTCTCTTTTCTCTCGGGTTTCGCTGAAAGGGATCATCGGCGGCGGCTCAGGCCGACACCGTCTTGAGTTTGGTGTTCTTGGGGCCTCCCGGGACGATCACGCCCATGGAGATCACATAGGTCAGAGCCTCGTCCACCGTCATGGAAAGCTCCACACAACGGTTTCGCGGCACCATCACGAAGTAGCCGCCGGTGGGGTTGGGGGTGGTCGGTACGTAGACGCTGAGGCAGTCTTCCGGCAGGTGACGCACCAGCTCGCCCGCAGGCGCACCCGTCAGGAATGCGATGGTCCACATCCCTTCATGGGGCCACTGCACCAGCAAGGCCTGCCGAAAGGCGTTGCCTTTCTCGGAAAACAGCGTGTCGGACACCTGCTTGACGCCCGAGTAGATGGAGCGCACCACGGGAATGCGGTGCAACAACGCGTGCCACCAATGCACCAGCTTGTTGCCGATGATGTTGGAGGCCATGGCGCCAATGCTCAGCAGCACCACCAGGGCAAACACCACCCCCAGGCCCGGGATGTGCACCCCAAGCCACTGGTCGGGCTGCCAGGACACCGGCAGGATGCGCAAGGTCTGGTCCAGCGTAGACACCACCCAATCGAGCACCCACAGGGTGATGATGAGGGGCACCAGAACCAGCAGGCCGGCGAACAGCCATTTGCGCAGGGCGGCAATCATGGAGAGGGGGCTTTCGGTGCGGCTGCTTCAGTGGCAGGCGCAGGAGCCGCCACAGCCACCGGCCGTCGAGCTGGTGCCTGCGTCGGCGGCGGCCGGTGCGGGGGCCGCCGCCGCGTCGGCTGCAGGTGCTGCGGCAGCCGCAGCCCCGGCGGCGGGCGCGCTGGCGCCACCCGAGCCACCACGGAAATCGGTCACGTACCAGCCCGAGCCCTTGAGCTGGAAACCGGCGGCGGTGAGCTGCTTGGAAAAGGCCTCAGCGCCGCAGGCCGGGCAAACCGTCAGCGGGGCGTCGGAGATTTTTTGCAACACGTCCTTGGCGTGACCGCAAGACGCGCACTTGTAAGCGTAGATGGGCATGGCGTGGACCTGAAGAAAAGGGATGACGACCCGGCAGGCGAGCGGCCTGCACCGGGTCAACGAACAAAACCCGTCATTATAAATTGGGGCTCGACGCCCCGCCTCAAGCCCGGGCGCTCACCAGATTTGCACGCGCACCAGCAATTGCATGGCCAGGAGGCCAAGCAAAAACCCCAGGCCTCCGTACAGGATGGCCTGCAGCAGGCGGTTGGTGCGCCGCTGCTCGTCCATCAAGGCCTTCAGGTCGCGCCGCAGGTCATCGGGACGCTGCTGCAGGTAGTCATGCAGCAGACGCGGCAGGGCTGGCAACAGCTTGGCGTACTGAGGTGCCTCCGCCTTGAGCTGCTGCAGCAACTTTTGAGGCCCCAGTTGCTCGATCATCCATTTTTCGAGGAAGGGCTTGGCGGTGCTCCACAGATCCAAGTCGGGGTCCAGCTGGCGGCCCAGGCCTTCGATGTTGAGCAGGGTTTTCTGCAGCAGCACCAACTGGGGCTGGATCTCCACGTTGAAGCGACGCGAGGTCTGGAACAGCCGCATCAACACCATGCCGAGCGAGATTTCCCGCAGCGGACGGTCGAAATAGGGCTCGCAGACCGAACGGATGGCGGCCTCGAGCTCGTCCACCCGGGTGTCGGGTGGCACCCAGCCGCTCTCGATGTGCAGCTCGGCCACGCGCTTGTAATCGCGGCGGAAGAAGGCGGTGAAGTTCTGCGCGAGGTATTCCTTGTCGAACTCCGTGAGTGTGCCCACGATGCCGAAATCAAGCGAGATGTAGCGCCCGAAGCTGCCCGGCTCGACGCTGACCTGGATGTTGCCCGGGTGCATGTCGGCGTGAAAGAAGCCGTCGCGGAACACCTGGGTGAAAAAGATGGTGACGCCGTCGCGCGCCAGCCGCGGGATGTCCACACCGCGATCGCGCAGCTCCTCGATCCGGCTGATGGGCACACCCTTCATGCGCTCCATCACCATCACCTCGGGACGGCAAAAGTCCCAATACATCTCGGGGATCAACACCAGCCCCACGTCCTGCATGTTGCGGCGCAGCTGGGCGGCGTTGGCGGCCTCGCGCACCAGGTCGAGTTCGTCGTGCAGGTATTTGTCGAATTCGGCCACCACCTCACGCGGCTTGAGGCGCTTGCCATCACTGGACAGACGCTCTACCCAGCCGGCCATCATGCGCATCAGGCCCAGGTCCTTGTCGATCACCGGCAGCATGTTGGGCCGCAACACCTTGACGGCCACCTCGCGTCCGTCCTTCAAGGTGGCGAAATGCACCTGCGCAATGGAGGCACTGGCCACCGGCGTCTGCTCAAAGGATGCGAACACCTGATCGATCTGGCGGCCGAAGGCCCGCTCGATGGTGGCCACGGCCACGGCACTCGGAAAGGGCGGCACCCGATCCTGCAAAGCGGCCAGCTCATCGGCAATGTCGGGCGGCAGCAAATCGCGGCGGGTGGAGAGCACCTGGCCGAACTTGACGAAGATGGGGCCCAGGCGCTCCAGGGCCTCGCGCAAACGCTGGCCACGCGGCACGCTCAAGTCGCGGCCAATGGACACCCAACGCGTGAGCAGGCGCAGCAGCGGGTGCTGGAAGCTGGACAGGACCAGCTCGTCCAACCCGTGCCGCAGCACCACCCAAACGATGAAGGCGCCGCGCAAAAACCGCCTCATGATTGGGCCTTGGGCACGTCGGCCGCAGCGCCGGGCGCTCCGGGCACCACCCGCGACACAAAACCGCGCACCGCGCCCACCAAGGCCTGGGCCTGGCTCACCAGGGTGTGCGCCGCCGCGTCCCCCAGGAAACGCGACAGGTCTTCCTCCAGGTCCCAGCGCAGGTTGTCGGCCAGCCAGGCCACGTCGGCCGCCAGCGCCACGTCACCCTGGATGGACACCTCGGGTTTTTGCCCGGTCATCACCGCCTGCGCCACGGCCAGGGGCGAGGTCTGCGCCAGGGTGATGCTCAGATCAGGTTCGGCCGCCGCATGGGTGCGCTCCAGCAGGCCGGCCGGCGTGGCGGCCAGGCGCAGGTCGAACACCCCCCAGCGCACCAGCATCACCTTGCCCGTCTGGCGCTTGAGGCGCTCCTGCGCCTGAGGTTCCTGCATCAGCACGTGGTTGGCGAACAGCACCACGCGGTTCTGCAGTTCGGCCACCAGCCAGTCGGGCAACTGCACCGACGCGGCCAGCGACTGCAGGAAATCAAAGGGGGGAAAAGAAATCGGGGACGCCTGTTTCATGGTCCCCGATTCTGACGGATAAAACCGGGTCGCCGCCCCTGGCACCCACTGGGGGCACCGTGGGTCCGGCTCCGCCGGCCCGCCAGTGCCGCCCCTTGAGGGGGGTGACGCGCCGCAGGCGCGGCGCGGGGGTGAACTAACTCACTGCAAGGCCTGCACGCCGGCCACCAACCAGCCCCCGGGACCGGCCTTGGGGCGGGTGATGTTCCAGACCTCGCGGAAGGGGTTGGGGCCGGTAGACATGTCCTCGCGGATCAAGCCAGAGAACTCAACGCTGGCCATGTAGGCCTTGTCCAGCTCTTCGATGCCCAGCAGGTGGGCCTCCAGCATCACCACCTCGGTCTTGTTGAGCGCGCCACCGGTGTGCTGTTCGCGCTCTGCCAACTGGGCCTTGATCTGCTCCAGCATGTCGTCGGTCATCATGGCGCGAAGACTGGGGATATCGGATCGGTCCCAGGCGGCCTGCAGGTTGACGAAGTTGGTCCGCGACGCGGCCAGAAAACCCTCAACGTCGAAGTCCTTCGGGATGTGCCAGGACTGCGAACTGTTCAGTGCGGTGCCGATCAACCCGCCGCCGGCCAAGGCGGGAGACCCGGTGTCGAAGCCCATGGTGCTGCGCTCCCACGGGCGTGCCGACGCGTCGTTGCCGACGTTCTGGGGGCTGTAGGCACGGGGCGTGGCGGCTTCGGCGCCTTGGAACGCCAGCGGCGAACCACCGGCCTGTGCGTTGCGGGTCTGGGCGCGCGAACGCAACACCCACCCCACCACCATCAGGGCCACCACACCGAGCAAGGCCACCAGAAGAAATTGGGCGAACGCCTCGCCAAAACCCAGTGAAGACGCCAACCAAGCCAGCCCAAGCCCCGCAGCCATACCGCCCAGCATGGCGCCCCAGGGGCGCTGGGGTGCCGCCGCGGCAGGGGCCGATGGGGTGGGTTTGGCAGCGGTGGCAGCCTGCGTCGGCGCCGATTGGGGTGCTGCGTCCGGCGTGTTGCGCTGGGTCACGTTGGTGGACTGTTTGCCAACGGAGGCACCGCCGCCCAGGCGCTTGGCCCACACGTCCTGCGACGCGATCGCCATGGCACACACGAACAGGACAGACAACAGCTTCATGACCACTCCTTCAACCCGCAGGTTCCAACCGTTTAACCACTTTTCAACCGCTTGCCAGCACGCTCAGCATTTGATGCCCACATGCAACGCCACCACCCCCGCCGTGAGGTTGTGGTAGTCGACATGACCAAAACCCGCCTCGCGCATCATCTGCTTGAGCGTTTCCTGGCCGGGGTGCATGCGTATGGATTCGGCCAGGTAGCGGTAGCTGCCTTCGTCGCCGGCCACCAGGCGTCCCATCTTGGGCACCACGTTGAAGGTGTACCACTCGTAGGCTTTTTCCAGGGGCTTGGCCACCTTGGAAAACTCCAGCACCAGCAACTTGCCGTCCGGGCGCAGCACGCGCTGCATCTCTTTCAGGGCGACGTCCTTGTGCGTCATGTTGCGCAAGCCGAAAGCCACGGTAACGATGTCGAAATGGCCGTCGGGAAAGGGCAGCTTTTCGGCGTCACAGACCAGGGTGGGCAGGATCACGCCCGCGTCGAGCAGGCGGGTGCGCCCCTCGCTCAGCATGGCTTCGTTGATGTCGGTGTGCACCACCTGGCCCGTGGGCCCCACCTTGGGCGCAAAAGCCAGGCCCAGGTCACCCGTGCCACCGGCGATGTCGAGCACGCGGTCACCCGGTTGCGGGTTGGCCACGGTGACCGTGTAGTGTTTCCAGGCCCGGTGCAGGCCAGCCGACATCAGGTCGTTCATCACGTCGTAACGCGACGCGACCGCGTCGAAA
>DASUIK010000329.1:0-3852 GCA_036279795.1 Burkholderiaceae bacterium
CTCTTCGCTGCGCTGGCTGCGGCGAGCGTGGTAGCCCAGGCCCAGACCGTGCGCATCGCCAACCAGGGCGATGCGCTGTCGATGGACCCTCACTCGCTCAACGAATCCCTGCAGCTGAGCGTGACCAGCAACGTGTACGAACCCCTGGTGGGCCGCAACAAGGACCTGAGCCTTGCGCCCGCATTGGCTACCAGCTGGAAGCAGATTGCCCCCACCGTGTGGCGCTTCGAACTGCGCAAGGGTGTGCAGTTCCATGACGGCACGCCGTTCACGGCCGACGACGTGGTGTTCAGCTTTGCCCGCATGAAGGGCGACGGCTCGGACATGAAGGCCACAAACAGCGACATCAAGCAGGTGCGCAAGATCGACGACCACACAGTCGAGATCGATACCGTTGCTCCCCAGCCCATCCTCCCAGACGTGATTACCACGTCGTACATGATGAGCAAGAAGTGGTGCGAGACCAACCAGGCCACCACCCCGGTGGACCGCCGCAAGGGCATCGAGAATGCCGCATCGTTCCGCGCCAACGGCACCGGCCCCTACCGCCTGCGCGAGCGCCAGCCCAACGTGCGCACGGTGTTTGTGCGCAACGGCGCCTACTGGGACAAGATTGAAGGCAACGCGACCGAGGTCGTCTTCACGCCCATCGGCAACGACGCCACCCGCGTGGCAGCCCTGCTGTCGGGCGAAGTGGACGTGATGGAACCCGTGCCCGTGCAGGACATCGACCGCGTGAACGGCGGCTCCAACACCCGCGCCATCACCGGCCCCGAGCTGCGCACCATCTTCCTGGGCATGGACCAGAAGCGCGACGAGCTGCTGTACTCCAACGTCAAGGGCAAGAACCCCTTCAAGGACGTGCGCGTGCGCAAGGCCTTCTATCAGGCCATCGACATCAACGGCATCCAGCGCACGGTGATGCGGGGCGCCTCGCTGCCCACCGCGCTGATGGTGGGCGAGGGTGTGAACGGCTTCCATGCCGATATGAACAAGCGACTGCCCTACGACACCGAAGCGGCCAAGAAGCTGCTGGCCGAAGCCGGTTACCCCAACGGGTTTGAGGTTGGCATGAACTGCCCGAACGACCGCTACGTCAACGATGCCGGCATCTGCCAGGCGGTGGCGGCGGGCTTGGCCCGCATCGGCGTGAAGGTTAACCTGCAGGCCGAAACCAAGGGCACGTACTTCCCCAAAATCCTGCGTCGCGACACCAGCTTCTACCTGCTGGGCTGGAGCCCGGGCACCATCGACGCACACAACGTGCTGAACTCGCTCATCCGTTGCGTGGACGACAAAGGCGCGGGCCAGTTCAACCTGGGCTCTTATTGCAACCCCAAGGTCGATGAGCTGACGCTCAAGATCCAGTCCGAGACCGACAAGGCCAAGCGCGACGCCATGATCCGCGAAGCCTTCAAGATTCACCAGGACGACGTGGGGCACCTGCCACTGCACCAACAGGCGCTGGCGTGGGGCGTGGCCAACAACGTGAGCGTGCACCAGGCGGCCGACAACTTCATGTATTTCCGCTACATGAGCGTCAAGTGATCAGCGCCTGAACGCGTTGTCACCGGGCACCGGTCTCATGAAGGTCGGTGCCCGGTTCTCAGTCTTCATCAGGGACATCTCCTCCGTGAAATCCATGCTCTTGCGCTGGCTCGACAGCGATGTCGGCCACAGCTTCCGCACCTCACCCACCGCCATCGTCGCGGCGGTGATCGCTGCCATCTGCCTGTTCTGTGCCGTGTTTGCGCCCTGGGTGGCGCCACACAACCCGTTTGACCTCACCACGCTCGAACTGAGCAACGCCCGCCTGCCGCCCGCGTGGAGCGAGGGCGGCAACCCCGCGTTTGTGTTGGGCACGGATGACCAGGGCCGCGACATCCTCTCGGCCCTCATGTACGGCGCGCGCATTTCGCTGGCCGTGGGCATCGCGTCGGTGTTGTTGTCTGTGTTTGTGGGGGTGGCCTTGGGCCTGTTGGCCGGCTTCCTCGGCGGTTGGGTCGACGGCGTGCTCATGCGCCTGTGCGACGTGATGTTGTCCTTTCCCGCCATCCTGGTGGCCTTGCTCATTGCGGGGGTGGGGCGCGCGCTGTTTCCCAACGCGCACGAGTCGCTCGCCTTCGGCGTGTTGATCATTTCCATTTCGCTCACCGGTTGGGTGCAGTACGCCCGCACGGTGCGCGGCTCCACCCTGGTGGAGCGCCACAAGGAGTACGTGCAGGCCGCTCGCGTGACAGGTGTGGCGCCGCTGCGCATCATGCGCAAACACGTGCTGCCCAACGTCATGGGCCCGGTGCTGGTGCTGGCCACCATCCAGGTGGCCACCGCCATCATCACCGAGGCCACGTTGAGCTTCCTCGGTGTTGGCGCGCCGCCCACATCCCCGTCATTGGGCACGCTGATCCGGGTGGGCAACGACTACCTGTTTTCCGGTGAGTGGTGGATCACCATCTTCCCTGGCCTGATGCTGGTGCTCATCGCGCTGAGCGTGAACCTGCTGGGCGATTGGTTGCGTGATGCACTGAACCCGCGACTGCGCTGATCGGGACACAAGAAAAATGAGCCTTCTTCAAGTCAAAAATCTGGTCGTCGAATTTCCTGGCCGCCGCGGCACGCTGCGCGCATTGGACGACGTGTCCTTTGAAATCGCACCCGGCGAAATCCTCGGTGTGGTGGGCGAGTCCGGTGCGGGCAAATCGCTCACCGGCGCCTCCATCATCGGCCTGTTGGAGCCGCCGGGGCGTGTGGCCAGCGGGCAAATCTTGCTGGAGGGGGAGCGCATCGACGGCTTGCCCTACGAGCAGATGCGCAAGATCCGAGGCCGCAAGATCGGCGCCATCTTCCAGGACCCGCTGACCTCGCTCAACCCGCTGTATTCGGTGGGCCGCCAGCTCATTGAAACCATCACCACCCACCTGCCCGTGAGCCAGGCCGAGGCGCGCCAGCGTGCCATCCAGCTGCTCAAGGACACGGGCATTCCTGCCGCCGAGCAGCGAATCGACCACTACCCGCACCAGTTCTCGGGTGGCATGCGCCAGCGTGTGGTGATCGCTTTGGCCCTCGCAGCCGAGCCCAAGCTCATCGTGGCCGACGAGCCCACCACGGCGCTGGATGTGTCCATCCAGGCGCAAATCATCACCCTGCTGAAAACCATCTGCAAAGAGCGAGGCGCCGCTGTGATGCTGATCACCCACGATATGGGTGTGATCGCTGAAACCTGCGACCGCGTGGCCGTGATGTACGCGGGCCGCGTGGCCGAGATTGGCCCTGTGCACGAGGTCATCAACCACCCCGCGCACCCCTACACCGCCGGCCTCATGGCCTGCATCCCTGACATGACGCAAGACCGCGACAACCTGCATCAGATCGACGGCGCCATGCCCCGCCTGAACGCCATTCCCAAAGGCTGCGCCTTCAACCCACGTTGCGAGCGTGTGTTCGACCGCTGTCACCAGGCCCGCCCCGACCTCATGCACGCAGGCGCCACCCAGGCCGCCTGCTGGCTGCACGACAACAAGGTGGCCGCATGAGCGAGGTCAAGACCAAAGCCCTGGTGCGTGCCACCGATTTGGCCAAAACCTTCGACGTTTCGGCCCCCTGGCTCAACCGTGTGCTGGAGCGCCAGCCCAAGATGCTGCTCAAAGCCGTGGACGGCGTGAGCTTTGAAATCGAGAAAGGCAAAACGCTGGCGCTGGTGGGTGAGTCGGGGTGCGGCAAGAGCACCGTGGCACGCCTGCTGGTGGGTTTGTATGAGCCCACGCGTGGCGGCTTCGAGTTCGACGGCGAAGACGCCCACGCCGCGTTCAAAACACCCGAAGGTCGCAAGCTGCGCCGCCGCATCCAGATGAT
>DASUIK010000330.1:0-13973 GCA_036279795.1 Burkholderiaceae bacterium
CGCACCGCCAAACAGGCGGCGTCCACCATCGAATTCATGACGCTGCGCGACGGCTACCGCTTCGAGCAGAACATGACGGCCGAACTCAGCAAGTCGGACGACGCCAAGGAAGCCATGCGCGCCTTTGCCGAAAAGCGCGCACCGGTGTTCCAGGGCCGTTGAACACCGTCGAACACCTGCTGATGGTCATGACACACCCCCAACCCGTGCCCGACCTCGCCACCACCCACGCCCAGGTGGCCGGCCGACTCAAGGACCGCCGTGTGCTGGTCACCGGCGCCGCCTCCGGTATTGGCCGCGCCGTGGCCGAGCTGTTTCTGGCGGCCGGTGCCCGCGTGGCCTTGCTCGACCGCGTGACGCCCGCGCCGCTGAGCACCCACGCCGAGCGGGCGCTGACGCTGAGCGCCGACATCACCGACGAGGCCGCCGTGGCCGCGGCCGTGGCGCAGGCCGCGCAGGCCTTCGGCGGGCTCGATGGCCTGGTCAACTCGGCCGGCGTCGCCAACACCGACCCGGCCAACCGCATGGCCCTGGCCGACTGGCGACGCCTCATCGACATCAACCTGACCGGCACATTGATCGTGGCCCAGGCGTGTGAACCCTGGCTGCAGGCCGCCACCGGCGCCACGGTCGTGAATGTCGCGTCAGGCCAGGCCCTGCGCCCCAGCCCCGGCCGCGCCGCCTATGCGGCGTCCAAGGCGGGCGTGGTCGGACTCACCCGTTGCCTGGCGCAGGAATGGGGCCCTCGGATCCGCGTCAACAGCCTGTGCCCCGGCGCGGTGGACACGCCCATGGTGCGCCAGGAATACGGTGCCGATGCGGCCAGCCGCGTGGGCAGCCGCTACGCGCTGGAGCGCATCGCGCAGGCGCACGAGATCGCCCTCGCCGCGCTCTACCTCAGCTCCCACGAATCGGCCTTCGTGACCGGCATTGCGCTGGCGGTGGACGGTGGACGGACGTTTCACTGAGCACCGGTCACCCAGCAAAAAGCCCCACCGTCCGAGGACGGTGGGGCATTTGTTTTGGAGCCAGCAGCGGCGTCAGCCCGGGGCGTTGAACGGGGCCTGCGACAGCAGCGCGTACACCGCATCGTCGGGCTTGCGCCCGCCCATGGGTTGGCGCACACCAAAACGCTCCAGGTCGGTGCCGGGCGGCAGCGGCGTCTGGCGTATCCAGTCGTACACCACAGTGCGGTCGGCCACGCGCCATTCGCCACCTCGGCGCTCAAACCTGTCCACGTAACGGCCGGACAAAAAGGTTTCCTGGGGTTGGCCCTGGGCATCGCGGTCGGCCTGCCAGGCCTGGAAGTAGCTCTCTACCGCCGCCACGTCGCCGCGCAGCTCGATCAGGATGTTGCTGATGCTGTGGACCATGCGCCCCGCGCCCTGCAGCTTCTCCAGGGCCATGTCGATGAAGCCCTGCGCGCTGCCCTTGTAGGCGCCGTGGTTGTCGGTGCCGTCGGGCCAATAGGCCGAACGCAACGCCTCGGCGTCGAGCCGGTCGATGCCACGGCAGTAGCGGTACAGGCAGTCGCGTATGGCTTCGCGGTCGGCCAGGGTTTGCAACAGGGTGGCGTCGGGGGTGTTCATGGCAGCTGCTCAGTGGCTCTTTTTGGTGATCACCGCGTCCAGGCAAAAGGCGCCCTGCTCACGCACCACCAGCGGGTTGACGTCGATGCTGTCCAGCTCATCGGCGTGGGTCAGCGCAAACTCGGACAAGCGGCACAGCGCGTCAATCAGCGCGGCCTCGTCGGCCGGTGGGGCGCCGCGCCAGCCGCGCAACAGGGCCGACGATTTCACCCGGCCCACCAGGGCGCGGGCCCGCGTGGCGTCCAGCGGGGCCGACGCAAAGGCCACGTCGCGGTACAGCTCCACCGCCGTGCCACCGGCACCGAACATGACCATGGGGCCGAAGGTCGGGTCCATGTGCACGCCCAGGATGGTCTCGACGCCGCCCTTGAGCATGGGCGCGATCAGCACGCCGTCCAACCGCGCGGTGGGCATGGCATCGCGGGCACGCTGCATCAGCGTTTCGTGGGCCGCACGCACGGCGTCGGCGTTCTGCAGGTTGAGGATGACACCGCCGATTTCGGTCTTGTGCAGGATGTCGGGCGAAGCGATTTTGGCCACCACCGGGAACCCCAGCACGGCGGCCGCGTGGGCGGATTCATCGGCCGTGGTGCACAGGCGCTCGGGCAGCATGGGCAGCCCGGCTTCACCCAGCACACGCTTGGCCGCGGCCTCGGTGTCCACGTTGCCCAGCGGCAGGGCTTCGGCCACCGCTTCAGGCAGGCGGTACAAGGCCTGGCGGCGCTTGACGATGTGTGCCGCGCCGGCCAGGGCCACCACGGCGCGGCTCGGGTCACCGAACACCGGGATGCCCAGCGCCTCCAGCCGCTCGTTCACCTCGGTCACCGAGGCCATGACCATGACCATGTCTTTGCCCGGGTGTTTGGCCTTGAGTGCGGCCAGCGAGGCGATGGTTGTCTCGAAGCGCTGTGGCGACAGGCCCGCGCTGGCCAGGTAAGCAAACACGGTGGCGTAGGGGCCGTGGGTCAGCATCAGGTCGATGCTGCGGCCGATGCCGTCGGGCACGGCAGTGATCTGGGCCGTCACGTCCAGCGGGTTGGCGGCCACGGCAAAAGGCAGCAATTCCAGCGTGGCTTTCACCCCGGCCTCAGGCAGGGGCGGCATGGCCAGCTCCAGGTCGCCTGCGTGGTCGGCCATGAGCACACCTATGCCACCCGACGAGGTCATCACGCCCATGTCGCTGTTGGCCGGCAGGCGGCCGGTGACGGCACACAGGTAGGCGATGTCCAGCATCTCCTCGATGGAGTGCGGGCGGTAGGCGCCACATTCAGCGAACACGGTGTCGAACACGGCGTCGTTGCCGGCCAGCGAGCCGGTGTGGGTGCTCGCGGCTGCGGCGCCCAGTTCGGTGCGGCCCACCTTCATGACGAGCACGGGCTTGCCGGCCGCCGCTGCCTTGAGCAGCGCGGTGCGCAGGCGCGTGCCGTCACGGCACGACTCCAGCGCCGCGCAGATCACGCGGGTGTCGGGGTCTTCGGCCAGGTAGTCGATGCACTCGGCCACGTCCACATCGGCCTCGTTGCCGGTGGCCACGATCTTGCTGAAACCCATGCCACGCAGCGACGCCATGGCGTAAGTGCACGAACCAAACGCGCCACTCTGGGTGGCCAGGGCAATCGGCCCGGCCTTGGGCTGCAGACCGTTGAGTGCGGTGGAAAACGTGGCGAAATACCGTGTGCCCACGTTGAGCAGACCCAGCGAGTTGGGCCCCACCATGCGCACACCAGCGGCGCGGCACAGGGCCACCAGCCGGTCCTGCTGGGCGCGGCCTTCTGGGCTGATCTCGGCAAAACCCGACGTCAGCACCAGCACACACTTCACGCCCTTGGCGATGCTGTCTTGCACGGCCGCTTCGACACCACCGGCGGGCACCACGATGATGGCCTGGTCCAGGGTGCCGGGGATGGCGCTCACGCTGGCGAAGGCCTGCAGGCCCTGCACCTCGGCCAGGCCACTTTTGTTGACCGGGTAGATGCGGCCGGCGTAGCCGGACTCCAGCAGAAAACGCAGCACGCGCCCACCAATGCGCTCGGCATCGGACGAGGCGCCGACCACGGCGACCGAGGTGGGTTCAAAAAGGGAAGAGAGGCTGTGTCGGGACATCGTTCAGGCTCGGTCAGGCAAGTGCAACGGTTTTTGCGGTCAGCCAGTCCAGGCACTGGCCGGTGTCGCCATAGGACATGCTGCCCATGAGCGAGTGCATGGCCAGGCGCGCCACCAGGGTCTCCCACGTCATGCCCATGCCGCCGTGCAGCTGGATGGCGACCTCGGACCACATGCGGCTGGCGTTGCCCACATAGAGCTTGACCAGCGCGATGTCGCGCGCCGCACCCGGCTCGGCCACGCTGGCCAGCTCGATCAACCGCCGCACCATGCCGCTGGCGTTTTCGTAGGCCACGTACATCTCGACCACGCGGTGGCGCAGCGCCTGGAAGGTGGCCAGCTGCACGCCAAATTGCACGCGGGTGCCCAGGTATTCGATGGTCTGCTCGATCATGGCGCCGGCCGCGCCCACCGCCTGCACGCAGGTCAGCAGGCTGCCCACCTGCTGGGCGTGCGCCACGGCGTCCAGCACGGCGGGGCCACGCAGCAGCACCTGCGCCGGTTCAACCGCCAGGCCCTCCAGCCCAAAGTCGGCGTTGACGCGACCGTCCAGACCACGGGCGTGCCGGGCGCGCGGCAGCAGCGCTTCGGTGGCCAGCAACACCAGCACGGGCTCATCCGTCTGTGCGTCCAGCGTGTTGAACAGCAAGTGCGTGGCGGGCTCGCTCAGGTCCACGCCCTTGAGCGTGCCGGTGAACCGGCCGTGGCTCAGGCGCAGCGCGCTGGGCGTGCCCGGCAGGCGCTCGCTGGCGTCGGCCACCGTGGCCACCGACGCGTCACCCACGGCAATGGCTTCCAGCAGATCGCGCACCGCCGGCTGCGCCACCAGGCCCGACAACAAGGCCGGGGCCACGGCACAGCGGTCGATCAGGGGCGCGGCCACGGCGTGGCGCGCGGCGGCCTCAACGATGGCGGCCAGATCGGCCAGCGTGCCATCCACCCCGCCGGCGGCCTCGGGCACGATCACGCCCTGCCAGCCCAGGTCCAGCATCTGGCGCCACTTGGTGCTGGAAAACGGGCTGCCCACCGGTTGGGTGGCCTGGCGTTCGGGGCTGGCGGCCAGTCGCAGACTGGTGTCGTACAAATCGCCCGCAAACATGGGCGTGGCAATGAAGGCCATGGGTCAAGCTCCAAAAAGATCGCGCGCGATCACGTTCTTCTGCACTTCGCTGGTGCCACCGGCGATGGTGCGCGAACGGTAAAACAAGTAGGTGTGCACCAGTTGGCGGCCCAGCTCCAGGTCGTCCGATCCGTCCTCGGCCGGCGGCTGTGGCAGCAGGCGCGCGCCGAATTCGGTGGCGCTCAGGTCGTAGGCCAGGCTGGAGATCGCCTGCGACAACTCCGAGCAGTGCAGCTTGAGCGCCGACGACTTGGACGCCGCCAGCGTGCCGTTCATTTCTTCCTGGATGGCGCTGAGCAACATTTCGCGCGCCCCCATGGCCGAGGCCTCGGCCTCGAACAGGCGCACCAGGGCTGATTGAAGGCTGGGCGTGGTGCCCTCGGCACGGATGCGGGCCTGGATGATCTCGGCGACCTGCTCCAGTTGCCGCGCCAGGCGCGGCACGGTGGCGGGCGACAGGCGCTCGCGGTCGAGCAGGAACTTGGCGCACTTCCAACCCTCGCCTTCCACGCCGATCAGGTTGGCCACCGGCACCCGCACGTCGTTCAGAAACACCTCGTTGACGTGGTGCCATTGGTCGATGGTGTGGATGGGCCGGATCTGGATGCCGGGTGTGTTCAGCGGCACCACCAGCAGCGAAATGCCCGACTGCTTGCGCGCCTCCTGCGAAGTACGCACCAGGGTGTACATGACGTCGGCTTCCTGGGCGTGTGAGGTCCAGATCTTCTGGCCGTTGAGCACATAGTGGTCGCCGTCGCGCACGGCGGCGGTCTTGAGCGAGGCCAGGTCGGAGCCGGCGCCGGGCTCGGAATAGCCCTGGCACCACCACTCGCTGCCGTCCACGATGCGCGGCAGGTAACGCGCTTTCTGCGCCTCGGTGCCAAAGTGCATGATGACCGGCCCGATGTGACCCAGGCCGTGGTGGTACAGCGGCGGGCAGTCCAACTGGGCACTCACCTCTTCAAACAGGTAGCGCTGCTGCAGGTCCCAGCCGGTGCCGCCCACGGACTTGGGCCAGCTCGGCGCCCCCCAGCCGTGGGTGTGCAAGATCTGCTGCCACTGCGACATGTCCTCGCGACCCAGCTTCTGGTTGCTGCGCACCTTGGCGCGCAACGGCGCCGGGCAGTGGGCGCGCATGAAATCGTGCAGTTCCTGACGGAAGCTGTCGTAGAAAGCGGCGTCGCGCACAGGCGCGGCGTCCAGCGTGGTGTCAAGGTGGCTCATGGTTCAGTCGGGGCGGATGTTGCGGCTGCGGATGACGGGGCCCCAACGTTCCAGCTCGCGCTGGAGGTAGGCCGCGAATTCGCTGCGGTTCAGGGGATGGGGGTCCACGCCGGTTTTGGCGATGGCCTCGCGGGTTGCGGGCTCTTCCAAAACCGCACGGATGTCGTTCTGAATGCGCTGCTGCAGCGCGTCGGGCGTGGTGCTGGGCGTAAAGAAGCCGAACCATCCCCCAGCCTCAAACTGTGCGAGCGAGGGCAGACCGGCCTCGGCAATGGCGGGCACACCGGGAAGGCGGCTTTGGGCTCCTCTGTATCCGTGGCCCAGCACCTTGAGCTTGCCGGTGGCCACATGGGCCATGGTGGCGGGTGAATCGAACAAGGCGTCCACCTGCCCACCCAGCAGGTCGTTGATGGCCGGGCCATTGCCACGGTAGGGCACATGCACCATCTGGATGCCGGCCATGCCGGCAAACTGCTCGGCCGCAATGTGGGGGCTGGACGCATTGCCTGACGACGCAAACGTGAGCTTGCCAGGGTGGGCCTTGCCATAGGCCACGAACTCGGCGAGGGTGTTGACCGGCAGTTTGGCCGACACGTACAACACGCTGGGACTGCTCGCCATGTTGGCCAACGGCACCAAGGCTTTGGGGTCGTACGGCAACTGGGGCAGCATGAGCTGGTTGCCGATGTAGCCAAACGCGGTCAGCAGCAGGGTGTGGCCGTCGCCCGGCGCGCGCGCCACCAGGCCGGTGCCTATGGTGGTGCCGCCACCCGGCTTGTTGTCCACCAGCACGTTTTTCCCCCATTTCTCGGCCAAACGCGGCGCGATGACGCGCCCCAGGATATCCGTCAGGCCACCGGCCACGTAGGGAACCACGATCGTGACCGGCTTCGATGGGAAAGCCGCCTCGGCGGTTTGCGCCCAGGCCGGCATGGCCGCGCCTGCAGCAGCGGCCAGCATGAATTGACGTCGTTTCATCACCATGTTGTCTCCTCGGTTTCCGATTCAAATATTACTTACCGACCGGTAAATTTAGCATCGGTGTAAACCCTAGTCTCAACCCGGCAACAGGCGATCAGGAGAGGACACAAGTCGAAAAAAAAGCCCGATGTTCGGGCCTGTGAATCTGGATGGATTGGCACGCTACGGCGTGCGCAGCCCCACCAAGATGATGTCGAGGAACTGTTCGACCACCTCGTGTGCGCTCAAGGGGCCACCCGGTTTGTGCCAACGGCTCATGCTGTTGATGGATGACAGCAGCAGCCGTCCGGCAATGGCCGGATCCACGGCACGGAACTCACCCGATTTGATGCCTTCGGTGATGCAGTTGCGCAGGTGCTTTTCATACTGGTCACGGAACATCACACCCTTGGCGCGCGAAGCCGATTCTTCGGTGGTGTGAAACGCATTGGAGCCGGTGACCCAGGAATCGCGGTTGTGGGTGTAGTGGTCGGCCGTGGTGAGCATGAAGGCGCGCACCTTGCCCACCGCAGTGCGCTCCATGGCCGTGGCCGCCATGACCTTGTCCAGCAGCAACTCCAGCCCGTGGAGCACGATGCGTTCGTACAGCGCCTCCTTGTTGGGGAAATGGTAGTAGAGCGCGGCTTTGGTGATCTGGGCCTCCTCCGCAATGTCGCGCAGCGAAGTGCCTTTGAAACCGTTCTTCGCAAACAGGCGCCCGGCGATTTCAAGCAGTTGTGCCTGCCGGTCGTCACCACGGCTGGTGGCAGCGCCCACCGGGCGCGCAGATCTTTTGTCCTGGGTGCTGGCCATCGGTTTGTGCCTCCATGTGCTGTTTTGTTCGACGATGACGTTATCACATACCGGCCGGTCAGCGTCCTACGTACACAGGCTCACGCTTTTCGAGGAAGGCCAGCTGGGCCTCGCGGGCATCTTCCGTGCGCGACAAGGCGGCCGTGTTGCCTTGTTCGTAGCGGTAGGCATCGCGGGTCGGCATCAATGCGGTCATGCGAGCGGCCTCTTTGGCCAGCTTGAGCGCAATCGGGCTCTTGGAGGCCATGTCGCGAGCGATCTCCATGGCGTAGGGCATCAGCTCGTTGGGTGGCAGGCACGCCTCCACCAAGCCCAAGCGGTACAACTCCTGCGCGCTGACCTTCATGCCGGTGTAGAACATGCGGCGGGCGCGGGACTGACTGAAATACTTCTGCAGATAGGTCATGCCACCGGCCAGGCCAACGTTGATCTCGGGCATCGACACATAGGCATCTTCAGAAGCCACCCAGATGTCACTGGCCATGATCAATCCAAAACCCGCCCCCATGGCAGGTCCGTTGATGGCACACACGATGGGCTTGCTGCACTCCACCACCGCATTGAAGGTTTCGCGCACCAGGCGGTTGTGGCGGCCATAGGCACCGGCCACGCCGGCCAGGTTGGGGCGCTCGCGAATGTCGGCGCCCGCCGAGAACACCTTCCCCGAGCCGGTCAACACGACAACCCGCACGTCATCGCGGTCGGACAGCAGGTCGAACACATCGGTGATCTCGGCGCGCAACTCGGCGTTTTGGGCGTTCACCGGTGGGCGGTTGAGGGTGACGGTGGCGATGTGGTCTTGTACCGTCAACAAGAGGTGTTGGTAGCTCATGGGATGTCTCCGTGAATGATGGCGCACAAAGCTTACCGGTCGACAGGTATTTTAACAAGCACCTACAGTCGGCCACGCGACAGCGGTGACCTGTTTTTTGTTGCATCCCCAGGCTGGAGCCTGCCTCTGCTGGCCATGCCAATCGGCACCGAATTTCTCAACCGATCGGCAAGTAAGCAAGTTATCATCCACGCCGCAGGTCAACATCACGGATGTGAATTCCTCATGAGTGTCTCGCCCGTCAAATCCGCGGTGCGTGTGCTGGAAATCCTGGAGCATTTCCAGCAGCATCGTGCCCCCAGCCAGCTCAAAGACATCTGCGATGCGCTGGGGTATCCGCAATCCAGCGGCACGGTGCTGCTCAAGAATCTGGTGTCGCTGGGCTACCTGAGTTACGACCGCGGTTCGCGCTGCTACTTTCCCACCTTGAAGGTTGCGGCCCTGGGCGACTGGGTGGAACACGCGCTCTTCGGCCACGGCAAGATCTTCGAAGTCATGCGTGATCTGCACAGTGCCACCGGCGAGGCGGTGTCGGTGGCCTTGCAAAACGACGTGTACATGCAGTACATCCGGATCATCCAGTCCGTCCACCCGCTGCGCTTTCATGTCGAGGAAGGCAGCCTGCGGCCACTCACCCTCTCGGCCACCGGCTGGATGCTGATGGCCACCCACCCCGACAAGGAGGTGGACCGCCTGATCCGGCGCGCCAACATCGCCACCCCACGCACCGAAGACCGCCAGCCCATGGAACTGATGATGCAGCGCGTGCGCGAGGTGCGCGCCCGTGGCACGGCCTACGCCGAAAACGTGCCCCTGCTGGGTGGTGCCACGCTGTGTGTCATGTTGCCGCTCAAAGTGCAAGGCCGTCCGGTGGTGCTGGGCATGGGCGGCGCGCTGGAGCGCATACGCGCGCACCGCGACGACTACCTGCAGCTGATGCAGGACTTGGTGAAGACACTTCGGCCCTGAGCATTGGCCGCCCCGGGCACCGTCAGACCGCCAGGTAGCCGCCGTCCACCGGCAGCGTGACACCGTTGATGTAGCTGGCCAGATCGGACGCCAGAAACACGGCCGCGTGCGCGATCTCTTGCGGCTGCCCCAGGCGCCCGGCGGGTATGCGGGTCATGAAGCGCTCCAGCCGCTCCGGGTTGGCGCGGGTGGCATCCGTCATGGGCGTGACGATGACCCCAGGCGCGATCACGTTGACGCGGATGCCACTGGATGCCAGATCGGCCACCATGGACTGCGACAGCAGCCGCACCGCCGCCTTGGAGGCGGAGTACCCCACCGCGTTGGGCTGCCCGTGGAAGGACGCGCCCGAGGAGATGTTGACGATGTTGCCTTGGCGCTCGCGCAAGGCCGGCAGAAACGCGTGCATGACGTTGAAAGCCCCGATGACGTTGACGTCCATGACCTGGCGGATGGCGGCGTGGGCGCGTGGGCTGTCGATGCCTTCGCGCACGATGACACCGGCGTTGTTCACCAGGATGTCGATGGCGCCCAGCGCTTGGCCCACCTGCTCAGCGAGGCGGGCAGCGGCCTCGGCGTCCGTCACATCGAGCGCATACACCGAACCCAGCCCACCGGCGGCCTCCACGCGGGCCAGGGTGTCGGCGCAGGCCGCAGCGTCGCGGTCGGTCACGATGACACGGGCACCAGCTTGTGCAAAGGCCACGGCGATGGCCTGCCCTATGCCGCTGGCCGCACCGGTGACCAAGGCGAGCTTGCCGCTCAACAGAGATGGAATGGACATGGTGATCGGGCTCTTAAATCGTCAGTGGGCATTGCGTGCGGAAGGGGTGGCCTGGCCGGACGCCTGCCTGAGCTGACGGTCTTTCCACCACGCCAGGTACTGCCCGACGATGCCCTTGCGGAACAGCATCACCACCACCACAAACACGGCGCCTTGGATGATGAGCACCCATTCGGCAAACGAGGCGAGGTAGTGCTCCATGGAGATGATGATGAGCGCGCCCACCACCGGACCGAGCAGCGTTTGCAGGCCACCCACGATGCAGATCAGCAAGGCCTCACCGGAGGTGGCCCAGCCCACATCGGACAGGCTGGCGAGCTGGAAGGCCATGACCTTGGTGGCACCCGCCAGCCCGGCCAGCGCAGCCGACAGCGTGAAGGCGATCAACTTGTAGCGGTTGACCTGGTAGCCCAGCGAAAGCGCGCGCGGCTCGTTGTCGCGGATGGATTTGAGCACCTGGCCAAAAGGCGAGTACACGATCCGGTAAACGAGCCAGAACCCAAAGCCCACCAGCACCAGGGCGACGTAGTACATGGCCATGTTGTTGGTGGTGGAGATCACACCCAGAAAGGTGGGCCGTGGCACCAATTGCAGGCCGTCTTCGCCGCCGGTGAAGGGCAAGCGCAGGGCGAGGAAGTACACCATCTGCGCAAAAGCCAGCGTGATCATGGAGAAGTAGATGCCCTGCCGGCGGATGGCGAGCAAGCCTGTGAGGAAACCCAACGTGGCGGCGATGCCCACACCCGCGAGCAGACCGACAAAACCATCCACGCCAAAGGTTTTCAGCACATGCCCAGTGACGTAGCTGGACGCGCCATAGAACATGGCATGCCCGAATGAGAGCAGGCCCACGTACCCGATCAACAGGTTGAGCGATGCCGCCAACAAGGCAAAACACATCAGCTTGATGAGGAACAGGGGGTAGACCACATAAGGGGCCAGGCACATCAGTGCGGCACCCGCAATCAACAAGTTGCGTTGCAGAGGGCTCATGTTTGTTCTCTCAATCGGCTCGGCCAAACAGGCCATTGGGGCGAAACGCGAGCGTGAGGATCATGACCACGAAGATCACCACGCTGGCACCTTCGGGGTAGAACACCTTGGTCAACCCTTCGATGATGCCGAGGCCAAAGCCAGTGACGATGGAGCCGAGGATGGAGCCCATGCCCCCGATCACCACCACAGCAAACACCACGATGATGAGGTTGGACCCCATGAGTGGGCTGACCTGGTAGATGGGAGCTGCCATGACGCCACCAAACCCGGCCAGACCCACCGCCAAACCGTAGGTCAGCATCAGCATGCGGGGCACATTGACACCGAAGCTGCGCACGAGGTTGGGGTTTTCATTGGCCGCCCGCAGGTAGGCACCGAGCTTGGTGCGCTCGATGAAGTACCAGGTGCCCAGGCACACGGCCAAGGCCACACCAATGACCCACAAGCGGTACAAGGGCACAAAGGTGATCCCCAGATCGACACCGCCGCCCAGGGGGTTGGGATAAGGCTGGCCGCTGACGCCGAACTTGAGGCGGAAAGCGCCTTCCATGAGCAACGCAACACCAAAGGTCAGCAGCAGCGCGTAGACGTGGTCCACATGGTAGAGGTGGCGCAGGAAGACGCGCTCCATCAGCACGCCAAACACCGCCACCACCAGCGGCGCCAGGATCAGCGCCCACCAATAGCTCAAGCCCAGGTACTCCAGCAGGCCCCAGGCCACAAACGCGCCCATCATGTACTGCGCGCCGTGGGCAAAGTTCACCACGTGCAACAGCCCAAAGATGATGGACAGGCCCAGGCTCATCAGCGCGTAGAACGCGCCGTTGATGAGGCCGGTGACCACCTGCCCGACCAAGGCCGCCACCGGCACGCCAAAAATCGTATCCATTGTTCTTGTCTCCTAGAGGGCGGCCGGGCTCACAGGCCCAGCAGCGCTTCGATGCGCGCTCGGTTGGGAGCGATGTCACCCTGCTCAAACTGGTCCACCACCGTGCCCTCCTCGATCACGTAGAAGCGATCGGCGCACTGGGAGGCGAAGCGGAAGTTCTGCTCGACCATCAACACGGTGAAACCGCGCTCGCGCAGCATGCGTATGGTCTGACCGATCTTCTCGACGATGACCGGGGCCAGGCCTTCGGTGCATTCGTCCAGCAGCAGCAGCTTGGCACCCGTGCGCAGGATGCGTGCGATCGCCAGCATCTGCTGCTCGCCGCCCGAGAGCTTGGTGCCCGGGCTGTGGCGGCGCGTGAGCAGGTTGGGGAACAGCTCGTAGATCTCGGCGATGCTCAGGCCACCAGGCCGCAGGATGGGCGGCAGCTCCAGGTTTTCCTCGGTGGTCAGGCTGGCAAAGATGCCGCGCTCCTCGGGGCAGTAGGCCGCACCCAGGTGGGCAATGGCCTCGGGCGGCAAACCGGTGGTGGACTTGCCCGCCACCTCGATCACCCCACCGCGTTTGTGCAGCAAACCCATGATGGCACGCAAGGTGGTGGTCTTGCCGGCGCCATTGCGGCCCAGCAGGCAGACGATCTCGCCCTCATGGACCTCCAGGCTGATGTCGTGCAGAGCCTGTGTCTCGCCGTAGTGGCCGGTCAGGTGCGACACGCGCAACAAGGGTTGGGCTTCAGCCATGGGCGCCTCCCACGTAGGCATCGATCACGAGTGGGTTCACCGAGACGTCCGCATAACTGCCTTCGGCCAGCACCTGGCCCGACTGCAACACCGTCACCTGGTCGCACAGTTCGGCGATGACCTTCATGTTGTGCTCCACCATCAGCACGGTGCGCCCTTCGGCCACCCGCTTGATCAGTTGCATGATGGGGCCGATGTCCTCGTGCCCCAGGCCGGCCATGGGTTCATCCAGCAGGATGAGCTCGGGCTCCAGCGCGATGGTGGTGGCCAGTTCCAGCACGCGCTTGCGGCCATAAGGCAGTTCGGCCGCAGGCAGGTCGGCCCACTTGCCCAGCCCCACCATGTCCAGCAGCTCACGGGCGCGCGCGTCCAGCACGTGCAGCACGCTCTGGTTGCGCCAGAAGGCGTAGTTCCAGCGCGTTTTGCGCTGCAGGGCCACGCGCACGTTTTCCAGCACCGTCATCTGGCCGAACACGGCCGAGATCTGGAAGGAACGCACCAGGCCGCTGTCGGCCACCGTGGCGGGATCGCTGTTTTCTATGTTCCGACCGTTGAAACGGATGCTGCCGGTGGTGGGCTTGAGGAAGGTGCTCAGCAGGTTGAAGCAAGTGGTCTTGCCGGCCCCGTTGGGCCCAATCAGCGCGTGGATGGCGTGGCGGCGGACGTTGAGGTTGACGTCCTTGACGGCGTAGAAACCCCGGAACTGTTTGCTCAGTCCCTGGGCCTGCAGGATGTAGTCGGCGCTGGCGCTCATGGTCGGTGTCACAGAAAGGCGTGGGTCACACCACCATCGACCTTGATACATTCGCCCGTGATCCAGCTGCTGTCGTCGCTGGCCAGGAAGGCCACGGCCGAGGCAATGTCGTCCACCTCGCCCAGGCGGCGCATGGGCGTCTTGGCCAGGCGCAAGGCCACCTTTTCAGGGTCCACATTGATCTTCACACCTTCGGTGGC
>DASUIK010000331.1:0-6708 GCA_036279795.1 Burkholderiaceae bacterium
TCATGCCAGTGCAAAGGCGTCCATGGCCAGGTAGCGGTACATGATTTCGCGCGTCAGGTAGTTGGGGGCCACCGCGGCGTCGCTGCCCCACCCGGCCGCGCCCAGCGCGAAAAAGATGGGCAGGAAATGCTCTTCGGTGGGGTGGGCGCGCACGGCGTGGGGCGCGCGGGCGCGGTAGTCCAGCAGGGCATCCACATCGGCACGCACCACCACGTCTTCGATCCAGCGGCTGAACTCGTTGGCGTAGGCGGCGGCGGGGTCGTCCTGCTGCGGCATGCCGCTGAAGAACTCGCCCAGGTTGTGCGTCATGCTGCCGGAGCCGATCACCAGCACACCTTCGCTGCGCAAACCGGCCAGGGCCTGGCCCATGGCAAACACCTCGCGCGGGCCGGCGCTGGCGGGCAGCGCCACCTGCACCACTGGCACGTTGGCCTGCGGGAACAGGTGCATCAGCGGCACCCAGGCGCCGTGGTCCAGCGGGCGCTGGGCATCGGGCACGGCGGGCACAGCGGCCGCCTGCAGCAGCCCCAGCACCCGCTCGGCCAGTGCGGGTGCACCGGGCGCGGGGTATTGCAGACGGTACAAGGGTTCGGGGAAGCCGCCAAAGTCGTGCCAGGTGGCAGGCTGGGCGTTGGTCATCACCGCCGGCTGGCGCGCCATCCAGTGGGGCGACATGAGCACGATGCCGCGCAGGGGCTGCCCCTCGGCGGCCAAGCGCTCACGCAAACCCTCGGCCCAACGGGTGAGCGCCGGACCGGACGCCCCGGGCTCCAGCGCCCACATGGGCGAGCCGTGGGAGAGGAACAGGGTGGGCAAGGCGGCGTGTGACATGGCGTTTTCCTTGTGATCTGGGATGTGTCAAGGATGGCAGCACAACCCGCCATCCACAAGCGCCGCCCGCTGAAGTCAACATTCAAATAATTTGTTGCTTTTCATCCATTTGATTCAGACGATGTTCAAGCTGCCGGCCCCACCAGGTAGTCGCGCTTGCCCAGCGGCACGCCGTTGTGGCGCAGGATGGCGTAGGCCGTGGTGACGTGGAAGAAGACGTTGGGCAAGGCCCAGCTCTTGAGGTAGTCCTCGCCCAACATGGTGCGGGTGCCGGCCTTGCCCACCGGGAAGGTGATGTCGCGCGCCTCCTGGCCGTCGATGGCGGTGGCGGGCACGGTGGCCAGCCAGTCCAGCGTCTTCTGGATGCGGCCTTGCAGTTCTTCGAGCGTGTTTTCGGTGTCGTCGAACTTGGGGGCGTCCAGGCCACCGAGGCGGGCCAAACACAGCTTGGCGGCGTCGCAGGCGATGAAAACCTGCGACTTGAAAGGCAGCATGTCGGGGGCCAGGCGGTAGCTCACCAGCACCTGCGGGTCGTAGCCCCGGGTGGCGGCGTCGGCGCGGGCTTTTTCCAGCAGGTGGTGCAGGTTGGTGAGCGCGTTGCGGAACACGGGCTGGCTGGCGGAAAACAAGGTGATGCTCATGGTGGCCTCGTTGGAAAATAGGGTCAGTAGTGGGGTGGCAGTTCGTCGCGCAGGCTGCGGAACACCGCCCCGCCCGCCTCTGGCTGTTGTTGGCGCAGTTGCGCCAGCTCGCGTTCCAGCCGATCGATCTGTTGCTGTTGGCGGTAGATGATCTGGTTGAGCTGGTCCAGGGTGTCGTCGGCGTAGCTGGCCTTGATCTCCAGCTCGGTCAGCCGGCGGTCCACCTCGGCGGGGGCCAGCGTCATGCCTGGGCCTCGGCCGCGATCTGGCGCAAGGCCTGTTCAAACACCTCGGCTGGCTGGCCGCCGGAGATGAGGTGACGGTCGTTGATGACCACGGCGGGCACGGAGCGGATGCCGGCGCGCTGGTACATCAGCTCTTGCGCGCGCACTTCGTCGGCCAGTTCGTCGCTGGCCAGCACGGCTTGCACACGGGCCGGGTCCAGGCCCACCTCGGTGGCCAGGCGCAACAGCACCTCATGCGACTCGGGGCTCTCGGCGCGGCCGTGGTAAGCGGTGAGCAGCGCCTTCTTGAGCGCGTGTTGCTGGCCAGGCTGGCCTTCGTTTTCGGCCAGCAACAGCAGGCGGTGGGCGTCGAACGTGTTGTAGATGCGGCCACGGCCTTCGCGCCTGAATTCAAAGCCCACCTCGGCGCCGCGCTGGCGGATCATCTCGCGGATCTCGGCCTGTTTTTCGGGCGTGGAGCCGTACTTTTCCGTCAGGTGTTCGGTGATGTCCTGGCCGCCAGGCGGCATCTGGGGGTTGAGTTCGAAGGGCTGGAAGTGCAGATCGGCCTTCACCGTGCCTTGCAGGCGCTCCAGCGCCTGCTCCAGCGCACCCAGGCCCACGGCACACCAAGGGCAGGAAACGTCGGACACAAAATCGATCTTGAGAGAGGCGGTCATGGCGCAAAGGCCCACGCGGGGGCCGTCAGTGAAACAGGCCAACATGCTAGGCCATTTCGATGCCCGCCACCGGCGGGCCCACCATGTCCCTACTGCTGCGCCTTGAGTGTGTCGTAGGCCTCGCCCACGCGTTTGAACGCCGCTTCGGCCAGTTGGCGCACCAGGGGCGGCACGTGGCCAAGCCGGTCCGGATGGTATTGCTGCAGCAGCGATCGGCGCGCGCGCTCCACCGCCTCCCACGGGCTGCCTTCGGCCAGCCCCAGAACGGCCCAGGGCGAGGTGTCGTCCGCCTCGGCGGCCTGGTCTTCAGGCCCGTCATCAGCCTCCGGTGCGGCGATGCGCTCCACCAGGCAAACGCTGTCTTGCCAGTGCACGGCGTATTCGGTCTGGCAGCCGGGGCAGCGGATTTCGCCGGGTTCAGCTAGGTGCGGCACGCGCAGCCGCTTCTGGCAGCAGCCGCAGCGCAGGATGCCGCTGGGCGGCGGCGCAGCCTGGGCGCTCGGCGCCGGATCGGCAGCACCGACGGGCCCCAGCGCCGCACGCAGCAGCTCGGTTTTGGACATCGGCCGGTGGTTCAATTCGGCCCGAAGCACCGCCACCACGGCCGGATTGCTGCCGTGAGCACGGTGCAAGGCGGCCAGCTCGTCCACCGACAGACCCTGCAAGGGACGCATGCGGTTGGCTGCGGGCAGCAGCAGCAAGGCATCGGGCGTGCGCACCAAGAGCTGCCGCGCATGCAGGATGTCTTCGCCGCTCAGGTCTTCTTCCGCGAGCGCTTGCGTCGGGTCCAGCAGGCCCGCCAGCATGTCCACGGTCAGGCGTGGCAGATCCAGGTAGTCGGCGCAGGCCTGGGCCAGGTCCTCGTCCAACGTTTCGATGGGCCGAAAACCGATGCGCAACTGGCTCAGGCTCCAGTAGCTCACGCCCATGTGCGTGGCCAGTTCGCTCAGCGACAGCTCCCGCTCTTCTGCGCACTGCAGCAGCGCGGCAATCAAAAGCCCCCCCGGGCGCCCCACGTCGTCCACGCTCACCCGGCCGCTCCAGGGCACCGGCGCCTCGTCTACAGGCGCAGCACGGAAAAAGGAAGGGCGATCTTGGGTGCGGGCGGTGGGCATAAGGGACCGATGGTAACGACCCGCCGCACCTAACGCCCGGTGCTTATGCGTGCCTGTCCAGTGCGCGCAACCGCAGCGCGCAGGCCGTGGCCACCAGCGCACACGCGGCCGACAACCAGAACATGCTGGTCAAGCCCCACACGGCACTCAGCGCCCCGCCACCCAACCCGCCCAGCACCCCAGGGAAACCGTAGCCCACCACCGAGTACAAGGCCTGGCCGCGCCCGCGCAGCCGCCCCGGAAAATGCCGCGACAGCAGCGCGATGCACACCGTGTGGTGGGTGGCAAAGGTGATGGCGTGCAGCATCTGCGCCAACAGCAACAGCGGCCACACCAGCGGCAGGCCGGCGGTCAACACCATGCGAACCACCATCAGCGCGGCGGCCAGCACCAGCCAGCCACTGTGCGACAGCAAGGGCAGCCAGCGGCCCTGGGTGAAAAACCAGCCGATCTCGATCAGCACCGACACCGCCCACAGCAAGCCAATCACGGTTTTGCTGTAGCCCAGCCCATCGAGGTAGAGCGAAAAAAAGGCGTAGATGAAGATGTGGGCCAACACATGGAAAAACATGGCCGCAAAAAACCAGCGCACCTGGGGTTGGCGCAGCACCGGGCCGATGTGCCCCTGGTCGTCGGCAGCATGGGGCGCCTCCTTGAGGTTGGGCAACCACCAGGCGCTCAACACCACCGCGATCAGCGTTCCCTGTGCCCAGGCCGGGAAGTGGCCCATGCCAAAACGCTCAAACCAGGCCCCGGCCACCACCACCGTGACCAGAAAACCCAGCGAGCCCCACAGGCGCACCCGGCCATAGCGGGCGGCATCGAACCGCCCGTCCTGGCTCACCAGGTGGGCCATGGCCGCCTCGCTCATGGGCATCATGCCGCTGGTGTTCACGAACATCAGCAGCAGCAAGAACATCAGGCCGTACAACGACCACTCGAACCACAAACCGAGAGACAACAGCAGCGCGGCCAAAGCGCTGTAGCGCAGCAGCTTGACGCGCTCGCCCGTGTGGTCGCTGAACCACCCCCACGCGTAGGGGGCCACCAGCCGGGTGCCCGACTGCACCGAGGTCAACAAGCCGATGGCGAACAGCCCGTAGCCCAGGTCTTTGAGCCACAGGGATAGGTAGGGGTTGAAGAACCCGATGTGCGCAAAGTAGGAAGCCGAGAGCGCCGCAAAGGGCGCGAGTTGTCCACCCCCACGTTCCACCGCTGTGCGGGTCACTGCCCCCCGAGGGGGCTGATCCGCCTTGGGACGGCCCGGCGCCGGATCACTTTTCAACGCCCCAGCGCCGCGATATCGGGCGTGCCCACGGTCACGTCGCCACACTGGGCGCGCTGGCGCAGGGCGTGCTCCATCACCACCAGCGCGAGCAGCGCCTCGGCAATGGGCGTGGCGCGTATACCCACGCAAGGGTCGTGTCGGCCCTTGGTGATCACCTCGGTGGGCTGGCCTCGCAGGTCGATGGTGTCGCGCGGGATGAGGATGGAACTGGTGGGCTTGATGGCCATGGCCACCTCCAGGTCCTGCCCGGTGCTGATGCCGCCCAGCACACCACCCGCGTTGTTGTTGGCAAAGCCATTGGGCGTGAGCGCGTCGCCATGGGTGCTGCCCTTGTGGGTCACGCTGTCGAAGCCAGCACCAATCTCCACGCCCTTGACGGCGTTCAGCCCCATCATGGCGTAGGCGATGTCGGCGTCGAGCTTGTCGTACAGCGGCTGGCCCAGACCCACGGGCATGTTGCGGGCCGTGACGCGCAGGCGGGCACCACAGGAATCACCGCTCTTGCGCAGCGCGTTCATGTAGTCCTCCAATGCCGACACATCGGCCACCGGGGCGAAAAACGGGTTGTTGGGCACGTGGTCCCAACTCTCGAAGGGAATGGCCACGTCACCGATCTGCGTCATGCAGCCGTGGAAGGTGGTGCCGTAACGCTCCTTCAGCCATTTGCGCGCCACCGCGCCGGCGGCCACCGTGGGTGCGGTCAGGCGCGCCGAAGAACGGCCGCCGCCGCGCGGATCGCGGATGCCGAATTTGTGCCAATAGGTGTAGTCGGCATGGCCCGGGCGAAAGCTCTGCAGGATGTTGCCGTAGTCCTTGCTGCGCTGGTCGGTGTTGCGGATCAACAGCGCGATGGGGGTGCCGGTGGTCTTGCCTTCGTACACCCCACTCAGGATTTCCACCGCGTCGGGCTCGTTGCGCTGGGTGACGAACTTGCTGGTGCCGGGGCGGCGGCGGTCCAGCTCGATCTGGATGTCGGCCTCGCACAAGTCCATGCCGGGCGGGCAGCCGTCGATGACGCAGCCGATGGCCGGGCCGTGGGATTCACCGAAGTTGGTGACTGCGAAAAGATTGCCGAAGGTGTTGCCGCTCATGGGGCGCGATTATCCCAGAGGGCCGACGGGCGGCGACCTGCTATGGAATGCTTCATGCTTGATGTTGCAGTGCAGCACCTTTGGCTGCGCAAGGAGAACCCCATGCTCGACCGCACTGGCACCCAGTTTTCCCATGTCAAGCCCGCCGACACCGACTATGTGTCGGGAGGGCTGCGCGACTTTTTCCTCTACCGCGATCTGGGCATTGCGGAAGCCACACACGGCAAGGTGATCGCGCACCTCGTCAAGGCCAACATGGCACCGGATGAGGGCACGGGCTGGCACCGGCATGAGGCGGACTTCCAGATCGTGATCATGGTCAAGGGCTGGGCGCGCTTCATGTACGAAGACAAGGAAACCTTGGTGGAAGCGGGCGATGTGGTGCACCAGCGCCCGGGCATACGCCACTACCTGTTCGACTACTCGCCTGACATGGAGTACCTGGAGATCGTCTCGCCGGCCGATTTCAAAACGGTGGACGTGGAGCCGGTGTGTGCGATTCCGGCTTCTACACCTTGGAAATAGTGCTGTCTTGATCTGTGCGGGGCGGATCGGGGCGACGGTGTGCCCTGCGCCGCTCGTGTCCCCCGCCGGCTGCGCCGGCTCCTCCTTTCCCTCGCTCTGGAGGACACACCGCCACCCCGATCTGAAGCGATGTGGGCGCGCCACCGTTGGTGTGCCTGCATGGTGGTTGCCGAAGCGTGTGGGGTGACGGGTGCAGCGAGGTAAAGGAGGAAGCGGCGAAGCCGCTGGGGGACACGAGCGGAGCCCGTCACCCCACACGCTCCGGCGCGTGCAACGCTGCAAGAAGACTCAAAACTCCGCATCCAACTCGTCA
>DASUIK010000332.1:0-14615 GCA_036279795.1 Burkholderiaceae bacterium
CGCCGCCCTCGGCCTCGAACGTGACCTTGGCCTGGTAGGGCGCGTTGTCTTCGAGCAAGGTCTTGAGCTGCTGCACGGCGGTGGGCGCATCCACCAGCGGCGGCAGGCGCAGGCTGAGCTTGAAGGCGGTGTAGGGGCGCAACACATTGCCAGCGTTTTTCAGTTCGGGGAAGCCATCGGCCCCTGTGACCGACAACGTGGGCCGCCAGGTGCGGTTGAGCAGCGCCTCCACGGGGTCGGTGGTGGTGGGGAGGGCAAACACGCTGGAGCCACCGCAGTCGTGGTGCGCCCAGGGGAAACGTTTGTAGACCTCTTCGCCCAGGATGGCGGCGGTGGCGCGGGCCTGTTCCACACGTTCGGCCGGCACCTCGCAATGGAAAATGTCGGGCAGCAGGCGGCCGGTGGCGCTGTCTTCCAGGCGGTCCAGCACCTGGCGCATGATGCGAAAGCTCGACGGCACCAGGCCCGAGGCGTCGCCCGAGTGGATGCCTTCGGTCAGCACCTGCACCTTGAGCACGCCGCTGGCCATGCCACGCAGGCTGGTGGTGAGCCAGAGCTGGTCGTAGTTGCCGGCACCGCTGTCCAGGCAGATCACCAGGCCCACATCACCCAGGCGGGAGCGCAGCGCGTCCACGTAAGGCAGCAGGTCGTGCGAGCCGCTTTCCTCGCAGGTTTCGATCAGGCCGACGATGCGTGGGTGGGCCACACCCTGGGCCTTCAAGGCCTGCACAGCGGCAATGCTGGCGTAGACCGCGTAACCGTCGTCGGCACCGCCGCGCCCGTACAGCTTGCCGTCATCGATCTTGGGTGTCCACGGGCCCAGGTCGCTGCGCCAGCCGTTGAATTCGGGTTGTTTGTCGAGGTGGCCGTACATCAGCACCGACTGGCCCGATGTGGGGGCCTGAACCTCAACGCCATTGCCGTCTTTGCCGGCGCTGGCGGGCAGCTCAAAGAACATCACCGGCGTGCGGTCGCGGCCATGGGCGTCCTTCAGGCGCACGATTTCCAGCTGCAGGCCCTCCACCTTTTGTGCACGCACCCAATCGGCAGCGCGTTGCAGCACCCGCTCCAGGTGGCCGTTGGCGGCCCAGTCGGTGTCAAACGACGGGGACTTGGCGGGGATCTCGATGTAGGACTTCAGCTCGGGCACGATGCGTTGTGTCCAGCTGTCGCTGACGTGGGACAACAAGGCATCGGTGTCGGCGGTGGACAGGGGCACACGTGCGTTCATGGCTTCTCCAAAAGGGCTGCGGGCGGGGGCCCAACAACCCATTATTCCAAAGGACCGGGCCGGCCGAACAGGTAACCCTGGAAAGCCTTGCAGCCCATGAGCTGCAGGAACTGACGCTGGCCTTCGGTCTCCACGCCTTCGGCCACCACATCCAGGTCCAGGCTTTGCGCCAGCTGCAGGATGGTTCGCGCGATGGCGGCGTCGTTGGGGTCGGTGAGCAGGTCGCGCACAAAACTCTGGTCGATCTTGAGCTGCGACAGCGGCAGGCGCTTGAGGTAGCTCAGGGATGAATAGCCAGTGCCGAAATCGTCGAGCGCAAAGCAGATGCCGCGCTCGGCGAGTTGCTGCATCTTGAGGATGGTTTCCTCGATGTCGTGCAGCAGCAGACTTTCGGTCAACTCCAGCTTCAGGCGCTGCGGCCGCGCCCCGGTGACTGCCAAGAGTTGCAGCACGTCGGGCACAAACTCGGCGTGGCGCAACTGGCGCGCGCTCAGGTTGACGGCCAACGTGAGGTCGGCCTTGTCGGGGTGGTGTGCCCAGGCCGCCAACTGTTCGCAGGCGGTGCGCAAGACCCAGGCCCCGATGGGCAGTATGAGGCCGGTCTGCTCGGCCACCGGAATGAATTCGGCCGGCGACACCATGCCGCGCTGCGGGTGTTTCCACCGCACCAGGGCCTCGTAACCGGTCACACGTCGCTCGGTGTTGACCACCGGCTGGTAGAACAACACCAGCTCGTTGTCGGCCACGGCCTGGCGCAGATCGCGCTCCAGCGCCGAGCGCGCCATGACCACGGCCTGCATGTTGGGGTCGAAAAACCGCACCGTGTTGCGCCCAGCCGACTTGGACTGGTACATCGCCAGATCGGCGCGCTTGAGGATGTCTTCCACCCGCTCGTCGTGGTCGCGGAACAGGGTCAGGCCGATGCTGGGCGTGTTGTGGTGCAGCGCCCCCGACAGGTAGTAGGGCTCGTTCAACAGCGTGAGGATTTTCTGCCCCACGTTGTTGGCGTACAGCGCCGCCACGTCGGCCTCGGTACCCAGCTGCTCAAACAGCACCACAAATTCGTCGCCCCCCAGGCGCGCCACCGTGTCCTGTTCGCGCACCACCTTCTGCAGGCGTTGCCCCACCTGCTGCAGCAACTGGTCGCCGGTGTCGTGGCCCAAGGTGTCGTTGAGGTCCTTGAAGTTGTCGAGGTCGATGAAACACACCGCCGCCCACTGGCCACTGCGCACACTGGACGCCTGCGCCTGCTCCAGGCGGTCCTGGAACAGCCGCCGGTTGCACAGGTGGGTGAGGGGGTCGTAGAAGGCCAGGCGCTCGATCTGCGCCTCGGCCAGTTTCCGTTCGGTGATATCGCGCGCCACGCCCAGCACACCAAACGCCTGGCCGCTGTGGTCTTGCACGGCATGCTTGACGACTTCGAGCACGCGGCGCTGGCCGTCGAGCAGCGCCTCTTCCTCGTACACCAGAGGTTCGCCCGAGCGCAGCGCGCGCTCGTCGCTCTCCCGGTAGGCCTCGGCCACCGCTGGCGGCACCAGTTCGGCCTCGGTCTTGCCCAGAATGTGCTCGACCGACAGTCCGTACAAACGCGCCTTGACCGGGTTGGCCAGCACGTAGCGCCCCTCGGTGTCCTTGAGCCACACGCAGTCGGGTATGGCTTCAAAGAACGCGCTGAGCCGGGCCTCGCTGCGCTCCAGGCGCATTTCAAGCTGCTTGCGCGCGGTGATGTCGGTCAGCGTGCCTGCCAGCCGCACGGCCTGGCCCTGGGCATCGCGCGACACAAAGCCCCTGTCCAGCACCGTGATGTCGTGCCCCTGCTTGTGCACCATGCGGAACTCCAGCTCAAAGCTGGTGCTGCTGTCGGCCAGCATGGCGTCGAACTCGGCGCTCACGCGCAGGTTGTCCAACGGGTGGATAAGACTCAGCCAGAGTTTGGGGGTGGCGGGCAACTCGTTGGGTTCGTAGCCCAACATGGACCACCAGCGCTGCGAGAAATACACCTCGCCGGTCACCAGGTTCCAGTCCCAGGCGCCGTCGTTGGAGCCCTGAAGCATGAGGTTGAGCCGTTCCTCGCTGCGTTTGAGCGCGCGTTGTGTGGCCACGTAGTCGGTCACGTCAGCGTAGGTGCGCACCCAGCCGCCCGAAGGCAGCGTGCTGGTCTTGACCTCCAGCACACGGTTGCCTGGCGCCTCGCGCAGGTACTGGCCCGGCGTGACCATGTAGCGGCCGCCCACCGTGTAGCCATAGGCGCTTGACACGTCCTTGCGGGTCATGCCTGCCGGAAAAGCCCCTTGCGCAAATTGGTAATCGACGATCTCGTCCAGCGTGGGTTGCCGCGCCATCAGCGAATCGGGCAAATCCATCATCTGCAAGAAGCGCTCGTTGTAGAAAACCGCCCGCCCGTTGGCCTCGTACATCACCACGCCCTGGCTCAGGTTGGACAAGGTGACTTCCAGCAAATCGGTGCGCCCGGCCAGCAAGGCGTTCGCCTCGCGCAACTGGCGGGCTGCCAGCACCCGGTCGCTGATGTTGCGCACCAGCAGGATGAAACGCTCCTCCTGCGACTGAGGCCCACCTTTGCGCGAGACCGACAACTCGAACCATTGCTCGCCCCGCCCAGGAATTTGCAAGGGGTACTCGCGGCCCAGCGCCACCCCGTGCACCCGCGCTTGCGCGAGCGCGTCCAGCACCACCTGGGCGGCCTCGGGCGGCAACACCTCGCTCACATGGCGCCCGAGCTGCTCGGCTGCAGGCCGCACCAGCGCAGTGGGGTCGGGCGCGTGGAAAAAGCGGTAATGCCCCTGCCCGTCCATCTCGATCAGGATGTCGGGGATGGCCTGAAGAATGGCCTTTTGCTGCGCCACCAGCTGGTTCATGGCGTCGCGGTCGCGCCGTTGCGCCGTCACGTCGCTGGTGAAGCCATACCAGAGCACGCTGCCATCGGCCTGCCGTTCGGGTCGGCCACGCGTGGCATGCCAACGCTCACCGGCCTGTGGCAACAGCACACGGTACTCCACTGTCCAGGACGACAGCTCGGCGGCAGACGCCAGGGCCGATGCCCGGACAGCAGCGCGGTCATCGGGATGGATGCGTTCGAACAGTCGATTGGCGTCGCCGCGGATATCTTGCGGGTTGAGCTCAAACGCCTCCATGGCGCCATCGCTGAGGAAGGGAAAACTGAAGCTGCGTCCCTCCGCCATGCGCATCTGGTACACCATGCCGGGCACGTTGTGCGTGAGCCGCTGGCTGAAGGCCAGTCGGTCCAGCGTGTCACGTTCGGACGCCTTGCGCGGCGTGATGTCGCGTCCCACGCCCCGGTAGCCCCGGAAGTTGCCATCGGCGTCAAAAATGGGCACGCCGCTGACGGCGATCCAGTAGTCGCGTCCGTCCGGCCAGTGGCGCAGGATCTCGAAACGGCGGAACTCCTCGTGCCGGTTCAACCGCGCACGGAACGCCTCCCATTGCGCTTCGCTGAGGTTGAAACTGGGCAACTCCCACAAGGCTTTTCCCAAGTACACCTCGGGGTGCGACGCCGCCACCGCCCGGCCCTCGATGCGGGTGTAGCGAAAACCTTCGTCCTGCTCCCAATACCAGTCGGTGGAGAGTTGGGTGAGGCTGCGAAAGCGTGCCTCGCTCTCACGCAGCGCCTCCTGCGCGCCCAGGTGTTCGGTGAGGTCCGCGTAGGTGCGCACCCAACCACCACCTTCGAGCATCCGGGTGCTGATTTCCAGCATGCGCCCCGCCGGGGTGCGGCGCATGAACACGTGCTCGCGCACGTCGCTGCGCCCACATTGCTGCAGATCGCGCAGCACCACATCGCCACTGTCGCTGAGCGGCACCACATCGCCACGCACCGCCTGGAAGGCCCGCACCTCCAACGCGGTGGGCCGTGTCAACAAAAAGGATTCGGGCAGATCCAGCAGCTCGAGGAACCGGCGGTTGAAAAAACTCACCCGTCCGTCGGCATCCACCTTCGCCACGCCATGGGGCACGTTCTCCAGGCTGACGCGTAGCAACTCATTGGCCCGCAGCCGTTCCGCCTCGGCGCGCTTGCGCTCGGTGATGTAGGTACCCACGCCCCGGTAACCGCGAAAGCCCCCCTGCCCGTCGAACATGGGCTCGCCGCTGATAGACACCCAGTCGCTGCCACCGTCGGAGTGCACGCGGTGCACCTCCAGGTTGCGGAAGTGTCGGTGGGCTTCCAGATCGGCTCGGTGTTGGGCCCACGCAGCCTCGTCCATGTTGAGCGACCGCACCTCCCACGGCCGGCGGCCCACGCTGTCCCTGTGCACAAAATGTGGCGGCAGGTTGCCATCGAATCGGGTGAAGCGAAAGTCTTCGCCCATCTCCCAATACCAGTCGGACGACAGCTCGGTCAGGCTGCGAAAACGCTCCTCGCTGTCCCGCAGCGCGGTGTCGATCTCGACCCGGTCGGTGATGTCGCGGTGCAAGGACAGGAAGTGCGACACCTGCCCGCGCGCATCGGTGATGGGCACGACCTCCATGTCGACGCAGTAAGGTTGCCCGCTGCGCTTGTGGTAGACGATGTCCAGCCGCAAGGCCTGACGCAATGCCAAAGCTCGCCGGATGCGAGCAACCGCATCGGGGTCGGTTCGGTCACCGTGCAGAACCCGGGGAGATCGCCCGACCAACTCATCGAAGCCAAAACCGGTGTGCCGCACAAAGGCCTGGTTGACGAACACGATGCGGCTTTCACCACCTTCGACGGGCCCCGGCTCGGTGATCATCACCATCTCGCTGATCAGGTCCAGGCTCTTGCCCAGCCCGTCCATGAAGCGACGGGGCAGGTTGGCAAGCGCGGCCTGGGCGGCACCCGACACCGGGGCACCCTGAACTGGCAAAGCGTGGTGGTGAACGGGTGGAGGCGACCTCATAGGGGCGATGCGAACGTGTGGTGCACAGTCCCCGCCTCAGGTCAAAAAGTCTCCCACTCGCCTTCGTCACCCGATGGCGCCTTCGCGGCACGCACCGGTGCCTGGCGGGCCAGCAAGGGCGCGGCCGTGGCCGCAGGTTTGGCGGCCGCCGGTGAGGCGGCCCCCAGGCTCTTGGCCGCGGGTGCGGACTTGGGTTGCGACAGTTTGCGTTGTGGCGCTGCCTGCGGACGGGGAGCCGGTGCCGGGGCAGGCGGCCGCGGGCTGGGCGCGCGGCGCGCGGCCATGGGCGCGGCGCCACCTTCGCTGAGCTTGAAGCCAGCCACCACTTCGGTCAGCCGCGCCGCCTGTTCGCGCAGGCTTTCGGCGGCGGCCGTGCTTTCCTCCACCAGGGCCGCGTTCTGCTGCGTCATCTGGTCGAGCTGGTTGACCGCGACATTGATCTGTCCGATCCCGTCGCTCTGTTCGCTGGACGCGGCCGTGATCTCGCTGATGATGTCGCTGACACGCTGCACACTCTGCACAATCTCCTGCATGGTGGTCCCGGCAGTCTGCACCAACTCACTGCCCTCGCCCACCTTCTGCACGCTGGTGCCAATCAAGTCCTTGATTTCCTTGGCGGCTTGGGCGCTGCGCTGGGCCAGATTGCGCACCTCACCGGCCACCACCGCAAAACCCCGGCCCTGTTCACCCGCACGGGCCGCTTCCACCGCCGCATTGAGCGCCAGGATGTTGGTTTGGAAGGCGATGCCGTCGATGACACCAATGATGTCGGCAATCTTCTTGCTGCTGCTGGAGATGTCGTCCATGGTGGTGACCACCTGGCTCACCACCGAGCCGCCCTTGGCCGCCACCTGGGCCGCGCTGCTGGCCAGCTGGTTGGCCTGGCGCGCGGCATCGGCGCTCTGGCGCACCGTGGCGGTCAGCTCCTCCATGCTGCTGGCGGTTTCTTCCAGGTTGCTGGCGGCCTGTTCGGTGCGCTGGCTCAGGTCCTGGTTGCCGCTGGCAATCTCGGCGCTGGCCGTGCCGATGCTGTCGGCACTTTGGCGGATTTGCGACACCGAGCGCACCAGTGCTTCGCGCATATCGCCCAGCGCGCGCAGCATGTCGCCCAGTTCGTCGCGGCGGTCGGTGTTCACGGTCACAGTGAGGTCGCCACCCGCGATCTGGCGCGCCACGTCCACCGCTCGCGACACCGGCTCGGTCACGCTGCGGGTGATGAGCACGGCCGCCACCAGACCCACGCCCAGCGCCAGCAAGGCGGTGACGACGAGGTACAGCTGGGCGCTCGACAGGCCACTGTCCACCCGCTGGTTGAACTCCTTGTTGAACCGCTCCTGCAACTTCAGCAGGTCGAGCATGGTGTTGAGGTAGGCGTCTGCCGATGGCAGGAGCTTGCCACTCAGCATGGCGTCCGCCGCGGCCTGGTCTCCGGCCTTGAGCGTCTTGAAATAGTCGTTGCGCACCGCAATGTATTCGCCACGCCGTTTGCTGATGTCGGCCAGCAAGGCCTTGCCTTCGGCGGAGGTGATGGATTCCTCCAGGCCTTTTTGCAGCTCGTTGATGCGCTGGGTGGTCTGGGTGATCAGCGGGGCGAAATGGGACTCCACCGCGGGGTCGTTGCGGGACTTGGCCAGGGCCATCACGCGGTTGATGTTGAGGCGGGTGCTGGCGACCCACTCTTCCGCCAACGACACCCGCCGCGTTCGCTCGGTGGCCTCGTCAAAACCCTTGCTGGTCATCTGCAGGCTGTACAGGCCCAGGCCGACCAGCACCGCCGTGAGCAGCATGACCAGGCCAAACCCGAGCGCCAGGCGCGCGGAGATTTTCATGTTGTTGAGCTTCATGGGAGTCTCCTCGTTGATCTCATGTGTTCGTCTCCCCGACCTTGTTGCGTGTTGCCTGTTGTCAGCCAATCGGCCAGGGTCATGCCTTCAACCGGAACACCGCCACCACCTCGCTCAAGCGCTGCGCCTGCTCGCGCAGGCTGTCGGCGGCGGCAGCGCTTTGTTCGACCAGGGCGGCGTTCTGTTGTGTGCCCTGGTCCAGCTGTGCAATGGCAGCGTTGACTTGGGCAATCCCTTCGGACTGTTCGTTGGCCGCGGCCGTGATGGCGCCGATCATGGCCGCGATCTTCTGGGCATTGGCCACGATGTCGCCTATGGTCTGGCCAGCGCTGTGCACCTGCGCGGTGCCGGCCTCGACCTTGTCCACGCTATCGCCAATCAGATCCTTGATTTCCTTGGCGGCTTGGGCGCTGCGCTGGGCCAGGCTGCGCACCTCACCGGCCACCACCGCAAAACCCCTGCCCTGTTCACCCGCACGGGCCGCTTCCACCGCCGCATTGAGTGCCAGGATGTTGGTCTGGAAGGCGATGCCGTCGATGACACCGATGATGTCGTTGATCTTGCGACTGCTGTGGTGGATGGCTTCCATGGTGGTCACCACCTGGCCCACCGCGTGCCCACCCTGTTCGGCCACGGCCGCGTTGCTGGTGGCCATCTCCCGCGCCTGGCGCGCGGATTCAGCCGAATGCTGCACGCTGGAGGTGAGCTGCTCCATGCTGGAGGCGGTCTCTTCCAGGTTGCTGGCGGCCTGTTCGGTGCGGTGGCTCAGGTCCTGGTTGCCACTGGCGATCTCGGCGCTGGCCGTGCCCAGGCTGTCGGTGGCGCTGCGCACCTCGCCCACGATGCGGGCAATGGAGCCCTGCATGTCGGCCAGCGCGCCCAGCAGCGCGGTAAGCTCATCGCGCCCGGAACGGTCGGCCTGCTGGGTCAGGTCCCCGGCCGCCACCGACTGGGCAAACCGCTGAGCTTGGTCCAGGGGGGCGCAAATGCTGTGCATGTTGGCCAAAGTGGTGGGCACCACCACCAGGGCGGCCACGCCCAGGGCCAGGCCAAACACCAACAAGGTCTGGGTGCTGGCGGCCTTGCCACTCTCGCTCACCGCACGGGCCTCGGTGTTGAGCACGGCTTCGAGCTCCAGCATCACCTTGTCCACCTCGCTGAAGGCGCCGTGGGCCGCGCGCAGCACCGTGTTGGCCACGGTAGCGGAGTCGTAGTCCCCATTGGCCAAGGACCGGGACACCGGCTCGACCGACTTGTAGTAGGTATCCAGCAGACCCGCCATCTTGCGCAACTTGGCGTTGTCTTCGTCTTCCTCACCCCCCAGCATGGACTGGATCTGGACATCCAGCTTCTGCCGCGCGGCATCCCAGGCGGCCTTGGCCTGCTTGATCTGCTCCGGCTTTTCGTAGTTGACGATCATGTCGCGCTCGAACCGACGCAGCTGGCCCAAGGCCACGTGGATCTGGGTCAGGGCCACGGTTTCAGAGAACACGTGCTCCGAGAACTCCTCGTTCAGGTGCTGCAAGCGCTGCATGCCCCAGATGCCGGCCCCGCCCACCATCAGCAGCAGACCCAACACCACGCCAATGGCGGAAATCATGCGCAGGCGGATGGAAAACCGCCGCATCAAACTCATCAAGCCCATGCTTTACTCCCTTTCGCGTCAACGGGCGCGCCTAAGCAACCCGAACCACCCTGCCGAAGCCATGGGGCGGCTGCGGCGAGCGCTGGCCAAGCCAGCCCGAGCATCAGGCGATGGCGCTGTCGATCAGGCCCATGTCGGCGCTGCTCATCAGGGACTCGATGTCCATGAGGATGAGCATGCGCTCGCCCACGCTGGCGATGCCGGTGATGAAGGTGGTATCCACCGTGGTGCTCATCTCGGGCGCCTGGTTGATCTGGTCCTTGGCCAACTCCAGCACGTCGGACACCGAATCGACCACCGCACCCACCACACGGCCCTTCACATTGAGGACGATGACCACGGTGAAACCGTTGTACTCCACCGACTCGCAGCCCAGCTTGATGCGCAAATCCACCACCGGAACGATGACGCCACGCAAGTTGACCACGCCCTTGATGAAGTTGGGCGAGTTGGCGATGCGGGTGGGCTCCTCGTAGGAGCGTATTTCCTGAACACGCAGGATGTCGATGCCGTATTCTTCGGCGCCCAGCCGGAAGGTCAGGTACTCCGAGGTGACCTTGTGGCCGCCGGAATCGTCGCCACCAGCGCGACCACGCGCACCTGCCATGCCCATTCCCTGTGTTTGTGTGTTCATGCGAACTCCTCGTCTCGTGGTGTGAAAGTCGGCTCACTGTCTATCGACCCAGCCCGCCGGAGATTGAGCCTCGCGCAAGCCTGTTCGTCTGTCAAGACAGGCGTTGATTGTGGTCCAGTTTGGGGCGACTTTTGCATTCCTTGAATATTCTGGCGCTGCATTTCGCACAAATATCACCATCCAGGCGCGGCACGATCGCCGAGATCGCGGCCTCTTTGGTCGGGAAAAGGTGATCGGCACCCAGAGCTTTGTCAAACCCGGTGCTGCGCCAGATGTCAATCACCTCGGGGCGCGGCCGGTGGAAGTACAAATCGCCGCCAGCGGCGCGGCGGGCCTTGAGCTCCTCAGCCCACAGCTCCGCGCCGGCCAGATCGATGAAGTTCATGCTTTTGGCCATCACCAGCAAATGACGGGGCGCCTCTGGCGCCTGGCGCCAGGCGTGCAAGGTGTCGGCCACGTGTTGCAGGGCACCAAAATACACCTCACCCTCCATGCGCAACAGCTTGAGCTGTGGGCATTCGGGCAGCGCGCCCGGCGCGCCGTCCACCACCACGAACGGCCGCTGGGCGGCCGGCAGATTGGGCGAGGTATCGAACCCCATGCTGCGCATGGCCGGCTTGGAGGTGCGGTACAAAAACACCATCAGCGACAACAACGTGCCCAGCACGATGGCCATCTCCAGCCGCAGCGTGACGGTGGCCACCAGGGTCGCTCCGGCGATCCAGAAATCGCGCCGGCTCACCCGCCACAACTCGCGCCAGCGCGCCACATCGAACAGGCTCCACGCCACCAGCAGCAGCAAGGCGGCGATGGCGGCCATGGGAATGCGCGCCAGCCAGCCCGACACCGCCCCCACCAGCACCAGCATGAACAAGCCCGCAAACACCGCTGCCAGTGGCGTGCGCGCACCCGCCTGCAGGTTGGGCACCGAGCGGTTGAGCGAGCCACAGGACACGTAGCAGGAGAAGAACGAGCCCACCACGTTGGCCAGGCCCTGGCCCATGAACTCGCGGTTGGCGTCGATGCGCTGACCGCTGCGCGCGGCCACCGCCTTGGCAATGGAGATGGTCTGCCCCAAAGCCACGATGGTCATGGCCAGCGCCAGGCTCAGCAACTCGGGGAGGCGCGTCCAGTCCAACCGTGGCACGCTGAGCTGCGGCCACGGTGACGGCATGGCGCCCACTTGCCGCAAGCCTGCCCCGGTGCCGGGCGACAAGAGCACCGCCAGCACCGTGCCCGCCACCAGCGCCAGCAACATGCTGGGCGAACGCGGCCAGCGCCAGCGCAACCCCCAGGCCAACACCAGCGTGAAAGCCGCCACGGTGGGCGCCGCCCAGCCCACCGACCCCAGCTGCGTGAGCACGTGCGACAGCACCGCAGGCGCGCCGCGCACGCCTGCGGCGTCCAGGCCCAGCGCATCGACCAGCGCGTAGACCGCGATCAACAGGGCTGCGCCCGCCGTGAAACCAAACAGCGCGGTGGGTGAAATGAAATTGGCCAAGGCGCCCAGACGCAAGGCACCGATCAGCCACTGCATGAGCCCCACCAACAGGGTCACGGCCAGGGCCAGCTGCACATAGGCAGCGCTGCCGGTCAGGGCCAGAGGGGCCAACATGCTCAGCAGCGCCAACGACAGGGCGTTGGTCGGGCCCGACACCACGTGCCAGCTGGAACCGAACAACGCGGCAACGATGGTGGGCACGATGGCGGAATAAATGCCCATCTCCATCGGCAGCCCGGCCAGCGAGGCAAAAGCGATGCCCTGAGGCAGGGCCAACACCGTGCCCAGCAAACCCGCGAGAAGATCGGCGCGCAAAGTGGGGCCGGACACTTGCCGCACCCAGGCGCCGAACACGCGGCTGCTCCAGTGCGAAGAATGGGAGTTGGACGATGACATGCTGGCGCCGAGCATATAACGGCCTCAAGCCCGCGCGTCGATCGGACGTCCGTGGTGGGCCCCTTGGTGGGCAAATGGCGCTGGCGTCCCGTGCGCCCTTTTGTGATACTCGGGCGATGTCTTCACCCTCCGCCCTTGACCGACTGCGGCGCTGGTTTTCCGGCGATACACCCGCTGGCGCCCCCAGCCCCACGGGCGCCTCGGCCGGCAAACCCGGCCCCCATGCCAGCGGGTTGCGCCAGCAACGTGCCACCCGGCGAGAACAGCTGTTTGCCCTGGTGCGGGAAAACATGATCCGCATGGGCGTGCTGAGCAGCCACTACAAATTCAAGGTGTTGACCCTGGACCCGGCGGGCGAACAATTCATCGTGATGGTGGACTGGCAACCCGGTGCCCTGGGTGCCGACCCAGTGTTTGAAAAGCAGTTCGAGGCCGGCCTGCAGCAGCTGCTGGTGGAACGGCAGCAGGGCTTCAAGGTCAAGGCGGTGTATTGGCGGGGGCACGTCGAAGGGGGTGTTGCCGCCAGCCTGCCCCCGGCCCGCGCCATGCGCCCCACATTGGCGGCCGCCCCTGCACCCGCCGCGCCTGTGGCGCACCGGGAAGAGCACGTGTCAGACGACGAGCTGAAGGCCTTGCAGGCCGCGCTGCGGCAGGCCGGTGCCAGCCCGCATGCCGCGCCCGCCGCTGCGCGCCACCCCGCGACCGCCATGCCGCCGCCCTTGCAAGACCCGCCGGACTTCGAGCCAACCATCAACACCGAAGGTCAGCAAGGCACCGAATTCGGCTCGCTCAGCGAAACCCAGTACGGCAAGCTGAACTGAGCCTCAGGCCCGGGCCATCAATGGCCGGCGAAATCCACCAGGGTGAACAGGGGCAACCCGCTGTCGCGCAGGCGCTTTGAGCCACCCAGCTCGGGCAGATCGACGATGGCGGCACCTTCGACGACCTCGGCACCCAGCTTTTCCAACAGCCTGCGGCCCGCCATCATGGTGCCGCCCGTGGCAATCAGGTCATCGATCAGCAGCACGCGGTCACCCGCCTTCACCGCGTCGGTGTGCAACTCCACCGTGGCGCTGCCGTATTCCAGCTCGTAGGTTTCCTCGACCGTGGTGAAGGGCAGCTTGCCCTTTTTGCGGATGGGCACAAAGCCCACCCCCAGTTCGTAGGCCAACACCGCGCCGATGATGAAACCGCGCGCATCCAGCCCGGCCACCACGTCGGGACGCAGGGCGCGGTCCATGTAGCGGTGCACGAAGGCGTCGATCAGCACCCGAAACACCTTGGGATCCTGCAGCAACGGCGTGATGTCGCGGAACTGCACACCGGGCGCCGGCCAGTCGGGCACGGTGCGGATGTGGGCGCGGAGGTAGGCGGAGGTGTCCATGGTGATTTAAGAATGCTCAGCCGGGCATTATCAGCGCTGGACCCCACAGAAAAAACCCGGCGCGGGGGCCGGGTCTCTCTGGCGGCATGCCTGCATCAGGCAAGCGGCGTGAACTGGTAGCCGTTGCCCGCCACCTCCAGGGTGCCCAGGGCAGGCTCGGGAAAGTGGAAACCACCCATGACGGTTTTCTCCTGCGCCAGCGTTCTCAAGAGGCGGCGGCGGGTCTGACGGGCCATCTCGGGGTCCATGTCAAAGGTCACGGCCCAATCGGGACTGCGTGCGAACAACGAGGGGATGTTGGTCACGTCGGCCACATAGACAAAGCTCTGGCCTTCGGAGCTGACACGGAACACGCACATGCCCGGCGTGTGGCCGAAAGCGGCCTCAGCTCGGATACCGGGGGCCAGCTCGGCACCGGGCTCGAAGCGGACAATCTGATCCGGCGTGAAGCTGCCGATCACCCGGCGCGCGTTCTGGAAAGCGCCCTGTGCGGCAGGTGGCGCCGCATTCATCTTGGTGTCGTCAAACCAGAAAGCATGCTCCGGTGCGGGCACGTGCAGCTTGGCCTTGGGAAACATGGCCGAGCCGTCCTTCTTGCGCAAACCGTTGATGTGGTCGCCGTGGTAGTGGCTGATGATGACGTGGTCGATGTCCTCGGGCTTGTAGCCGACGGCGGCCAGGTTGGCCACCAGGCGGCCGGTGGTGGGCGGGCCGTTGTCGGCAAAGCCGGTGTCGATCAGGAACTTGGTGTTGCCGCTGACAATGAGGTGGGGGTTGTACGGCACGTCCACGTAATCGGTGGGCAGGTTTTGCGAGGCCAGCATGGCCTTGACCTGCTCCAGCGGGGCGTTGCGCACAAACTCCTCGCCCAGCGGCCGGCGCACCGCGCCATCGTTCAAGGCAATGACTTCCATGGCACCCACCTTGGTGCGCTTGAAACCGGTGGCAGGCAGCGTGGGCGGGCCGAAGTTGGGCGCGGCCTGCGACCAGACGGAAGAAAAAGTCAGCGTGGTCGCTCCGGCGATGCCGGCGCCGAGGAAAAAGCGTCGATCCATGGTCGAAAAGCTCCTGAAACGGTGGTGGGT